>CALQRR010000141.1 GCA_943333015.1 Chitinophaga pinensis
ACTGCGGGCCAAGGAATCAATGGGCTCACATGTAAATTTGATTCCTCCGGCACATTGATTTGGTATGCCGAATTTAATGGAACACTGAACAACGAGGATGAATTTTTCGCCCTCACGTTAGATCGTTGGAATGATCTGATCGTAACAGGCCGAACAAAAAACGACAGCACGGTGATGGACATGAGTACTGTTAAATACAGAAACAGCACCTCCGGAATTCCACTGATAAAGAGCGGCGATACAGGCCTCCACATCAGCACCTACCCCAATCCATCCACCGGTTCCCCCTTCGTGACGTATTACATTCCCGAACCCGGAAACGTTGTTCTCCGCATTATCGATCTTTCAGGACGCGAAGTGCATCGCAGCGATCAAGGCTTTAATCTTCCCGGAAATCATACAACTACTTTGCAACTTTCCGAATTAAAAACGGGTGTTTATAGCCTGCAATTAGAATCCGGTTCGAAACAAGCTTTAACACGCATCATTCTTAAAAAGCAAACGGAATAAAATCAGCAATAATAACAAGCATTTACGAAAGGGATATATAGGTCAACATGGCGGACATGACGAATCGTCGTCTCTGCTTAATTGCTTCAACAGAAAGATATTCATGTTGATTTTAGCGAATTGACTGAAGACAAATAAACTCCTTCCTATAAAACATTCAAACGTTAAATTACTATGCAATTTCATCGGATTCTTTTCTGCATTATCGCATTGATTTTAATAAACGAATTATCCGCACAACCTCTAATGTCAGGAGCAATGACATTAGGTGGGACTGCGAATGACAAAGGCCTTGGGATCATTTCCAATAACGACGGTTTTGTATATTCGATGGGAACCTACTTAGATACAGTCCATTTCCAATCCGGAACGATGGGGATAGATGTTCCTGGGAATCCTCAGTTTAATAACACGTTTATTCAAAAGATTTCCGATGACGGATTGTTAACGTGGGTGACTGGTTTCAGCGGAGAAGGAACCAGCGGAGTTACAGGGCAGGATATTGAACTTGCACCCAATGGCAATATAGTAATGCTTGCTTTCTACTTTGGAACCGTTGATGTAGATCCGGGACTTGGAGAGTATTTCTTGACGGAAATATCTCCTTTCCGAAATTACTGCATCATTGTCCTTAATCCTTCCGGAGAACTTGTTTGGGCTAAGAACATCATAAATGTCGGCACGTATGATGAAGTAAAAAATATTGAAGTGAACCCACAAGGTGAACTATTCGTTGCTGGTCATTTTTATGAAACTGTTGACTTTGATCCGGGTATGGAAACACTTAATGTTACATCTGCAGGATTGGCCGATGCCTTTGTCCAGAAATTAGATGCTACTGGAAATTTCATTTGGGTAAAAACATGGGGATCATCGGAATACGATAAAGTAACGGCATTATGCTTGGATAGTGAGGATAACATTTGCCTAAGTGGCTGGTTTAATGGGACGGTCGATTTCGATCCGGGAAGTGGTGTTTCAGAATTAACGGCTGAGGCTATATTCTCTTTTAATGAATTTCTTCTTCAATTAACCGACAATGGCACGTTTAAATGGGTCGCTCAGGTATCGAAAAATGATAATGTATTTATCCGTGATATAACAGCGGATCAATCCAACAACATAACACTCATCGGTGACTTTTATAGTACGGTGGATTTTGATCCGGAATCGGGGCTCGAAGAGCTCACAGCTTTGGGCGCATCAGATGTTTGTATTGTGCGTTACAGTCCATATGGTCATTTCATATGGGCACGGGCGGTTGGTGGAAGTAACTATGATTTCCCCGCAGGAATAGCAACTAACAGCAATGGAGAACTGTTTTGCTGTGGCTCGTTTAGTGGAACAGCCGATTTCGATCCGGGTGAAGCAGTGCTAGAGCTGAGTTCCAGCGATGGAAAGGATGACATTTTTATCTTCAAATTAACAGCTGCAGGAACGCTTATTTGGGCTGAAAAAACAGGTGGCCCTGGGAATAATTTCGATCGATGTTGGGATATATGCACCAATACTACAGGTGGGATTTTCTTTACCGGACAGTTCAGAGATATTGGAATTTTCGACCCAGGTGCAGTTCAAACAGAATATCAAAGCAACGGCTATGAAGATGGTTATGTTGCGAAATGGCTTGATGATCCAACGTATATAGCGGATATGGATACAGGAAAGCATATAACTATTTCTCCTAATCCAACGACCGACATTGTCAGCCTTTTCCCTGAAAAACCGTTTCACCAAGCGACTATTCAACTAATAAACACCTCGGGAATGATTGTTTTAGATCTGCAAAACCAGAGCGGTTCTATGCTCAAAATCGATATAAGCGCATTTCCAGCAGGGTGCTATTTCATGCGTATCACCGAAAACCAACATCAAACAACGCGAAGAATTATTGTGAATTGATCATGTTTTTCAGAATCCAAATATCTAATCACAGCAGATGCTTGATTTTTTTCATTGTTCGTTCTTCGAGCAATTGGTTTAATCAAACCACAACAATTACTCTAGCTTCATCTATTTACCCAATTCCACAGCAACTCCCATGGAAGTTGCGAACGTGCTCTTGACAACGCCTAAAGGAGGCGCAGTATCATAAAAATGATTCAGTTCAAGTTTCATCTTCCAGCGTTGGTTGATGGCAAAGGCAAATGTATGCTGCCCCGACAAGCGAAAATCACTAAAATAAAAAAGGCGTGGTTGGTAATAAACCGTTCCAGAATAGCTTAGTGTTTTCCCCTTCATATTCAGTGAAATATAGGAACTGGACCGATGCGTATGACGCAACTCCGTCGCTCCTTTGACGCGTTCCAGTTCTGACATGTATAACACACCCAGATATATCCTGCCAATTTCCTCTTGCAGAAGGATAAATCGAGGACCTGTGCCATTGAGTAATCGTAAATCTAAATCGAGTAGTTGATTTTGTTGGACCTGAGAAAAAACTTCCCATCGAATATACCGATGTATTTTTCTATTAAAACGAAGATGGCCCAAGGCGGCATTGTTGAAACGTTCTGAACCACCGGCAGAAAACCCAAAATCACCCAAAAGCAGCCACGTATTCTTTAACTGCTTTAATTGCGCTGTTGCTTTAAAACTAGCTGTTACAAAGCTTTTATCATATTTCACAGACTGAAAAGAGGCATCCACATGCCCTGCCCAGCCCAAGGTATCGGTGCGCATACGCGCTTGCTCAATATTGACAATTTGCGCCAACAGAAGTTGAGAGAAAAACAGAAAACTAATTGCAAAATAAATCCTCATTCTTAACGGTATTGTTTCGCAATTAAATCAACGAGTTGTTCCACAAAGGCGATGCTTTTATCCTTTCCGAGTTGTTTAAAAACTTCTTCCGTGACACGCATGCCAGATGGATGATCCAATACACCGCTTTGATCTTGAATAGAATAACCTGCAAGCAGCTGCTCAATTTCGGTTCTAACAGGAAACCAAATGGCCAAACGATTACCGGGTTGTTTCTTAAAAGGATTATCAAAATACACCTTGGTAACGCCTTTAATTTTAGCGGAAGTTGTGGTTGCCGCATAATTGATGGATCCATCGAGTTCTGTTAAAATAGCATCAAGTTTTTTCCAGAATGCATACCAAATAGCTATTCCATCAGCGTTTAAACCTTGTTCATTAAAATGCGCATGCTTGGCATCGAGTCCAGAGAATAGCCATTTATTCCCCACTTTGGAAATAGCCTGTCGTGCATCCTGATTATCGTCAACCGATGTTATAGAAGCAAACTGCATGGCCTGATCTAAATTCTCCACCAATTCATCCTGCTTTTTAAATACTTTACGCAACAAATTCAACAGCTCCAAAATGCTGAACGCCCGACTTTTCAAATAGGCATCCGACTGACAAGCCCCCCAAACGACTTTCTCCCAATCTTCATCCGTCATTTCATTATCGCCCAACTTTTTCAGTTGTTCATTAATGAAATCCCAGTCAAGTCCCACGCGCAAGGCATATTGATGATTCCAGGAGAGAAAATCGCTGTTCTGGGCAATGAGACGAAATATTTTGGGATAGGATATCTGTATTCCTAAAAGACTGAAGAGCATGAATTCACCTAATGCTCCGCTGTCCTTTCCATCATTTTGCTCTTCACTTTTACGGATATTATTGAGCAAGCTGAATGAATTTAAATAGCGTTTCAAACTTCGCGGATTGAAACCTACTGTATTGCGGACAACGCTTGTAAAATGATCCCGGTTTTGATCTTGAATTTCCACGCCAAGCTGCTGCATCTTGTTGGTGAGGAAATAATCAATATCATATGTTCCAATTGGCATACTGAATGGAACCTGAATAATTTTATCGAAAAATGATCGGAATTCACGCTCGTTTTCTTCCGTCTTTTTCCCAAATTTCCCTTCAAGACCTTTCACCACTACTTCGTAATCGATGGCCAGAATAAAAATGCTGTGAGGAATATCAAAAATGTTTTTGAGTGCTTCCAAAATCTCTACAGCATCCGAAGGATTTATCCGATCCAGATCATCTACAAAAAAAACAACGCGTTTATATGGGTTTGACGGATCCTGAACGAGTTTGGCAATCAGTTCTGCTATGTCACTTTTAATCTCTGCAATATCAACGCTGCCAATATTTTGATTTCCCGAATCGGATATGGCACTTTTAATGTCAACGCCGGTTTGATTGGAAATAATTTGATTCGAAACCGCCCCAAAAAATCGGCTAATTTTCTTCATCTTATTTTCTGTTTCATCTTTCAATGTCCAATTCTTTCCACAACTCTCCTTGAGTTTCGTGACCAATCCATTGAGCACTGCAGGAGTGGTTTCACTTGCACCTCGGAACATCGAATATTCCCAGGTATTGACCCACGATGTTGCAACATGTTGGATATCCAACTCTTCCCGCAACATATTCATAAGCGAGGTCTTACCAGTCCCCCACTCCCCTTGCAAGCCAATAGTAATAGGCGTATCGCTGTGCTGAATAAAATTCACTAGAGCTTGAGTATACCGACTGACTTTTAATAAATCCTCGGAGCTGCTGGTAATTGGCTTATCTGTGATGGAAATGCTCATAGGAACTGATTTAGTTTGATTTCGTGAAGCAAAATTTTAGCGAGCCGTTGATTGGCATAGACGCCATCAATGCCGGCATACCGTGGATGCTGAAGCAGTAATTTTTTAGTCCCGTTAGCAGCATTGGAAATGTGAGGTGAAGCAATCCAAGGAATGTGTTCATTCCATTGATACATCTGTAGTTCAGCATCCCATTGCCGAAGTGTTTGTGTTTGTTGAATCAGTTTTGCCATGGCTTGACGAGCGGCACTGCCCAACGTAATGATCAACCGGGGCTGCACGTGCTCGATTTCTGCTTTAAGAATCGCGGCATGTACGTTCTCACCGAGCGGATTTGCCAGTTGGGTATATTCCTGAATCGAATTGCTGGTAATGAAGGTCGCTCCGGTTTGA
>CALQRR010000142.1 GCA_943333015.1 Chitinophaga pinensis
ACTTCAATCATCTGAACCGGAAGGCCAGGGCGAAGATCGCCGTCGATGCCGTTTGCCACACCAATCAAGCCCATCACATTGTGCGGAAGTTTGGAGCCGGCGCCGAGTTTTTGATTATCGACCCGGGAGAAATAATACTCCAGATTGATACCACCACACACAGGAGCTGCGGCATTGAGAATGCTGAGCAGGTACTTTCCTTGGGGATCAATTTTATAATCATACGAGTTCATAAATGAACGACGATCTAAAAACAAACCTTTACTTAATCCGCGCCGACCCACCACACAAAGTGCATTGGTTGCATGGTTCAATTCAGGACGCGGTTCGAAAAGTGAAACGGAGCGTGAACGGATTTTCTCGTGAATTTTAGCTGCACTCAGATGTGTATCAATCGAAGCTAATCGACGAGAGCGCTCTTTGGCATTGTCATCAAGCGCCTGCTCAAAAGCAAGAACATGTTTTTTATGATTCTGAGCATTCTCCGGAAACAACGCATGTTCATCGTAAAACACAACTTCATCGCGCGTGGTATCGTGAAGTGCCCCAACAAACTGCGTCGTATCAGGAATCTGAATCCCACGTTCCCGCAGCGCTTCACGTACTTTCGGATGATTGGCCATGTAACATAGCACACGGGCATTGACCGATCCCGGGCGACCAGAACAGGCACCACAATCGTATGCAGCATAATGTGGATTATTTACACTGCTGGAACCATGTCCAACCACATAAACAATCGGGGCAAAATTCGCCACGAGTCCAATGCTTTTGAGTTGATTCTCCACACGGGTAATCATCTCGTCGATGGTATATCCTATCTGAAGATCACCTTCCCGCTGATCAGCTCCCGTATTTTCGATGGTGAGGGATGAAAATTGATCCATGTGACGCAACGATGTAGCTGTAGCCGGACTCATCGTCGGTTTGAAGAGATTTAAGAACAACCGAAAAGCCGACCAGAAGCCAAGCGTTTGTGTAATAATCCATCCCTGAAACAAGCCATGACTCCTTTTGGTAAAATGGACATCCGTTTCGCGTTTGGTCGTACTTCCGATTTCCTTGATCAGATATTTTGGATTCATCGGAGCCGGACAAAGCTTGGTATGAAAACGACCATCTTCAGGTTGATAAAAGAATTCCACCCCAAAGAAACCAGGCGTTCCGAATGTTTCGCAAGCAGGATCTTGATGTTCAAGATGTCGGCGGATAGAACATTCCCGATCATCAATACAAAACATGGCCTGAAAACTATGCGGCTTTTTTATTTCCGGCTTGTCCGACTCAACCTCTATGCCTTTGAGCACTTCATCGTAATACGTCCACTCAAATGCTTCCTGCCAGAGAATGTATACCTCGTTCAGTTCAGAGTCGGGAACAGATGCAAAAAGATCAACGGTTGGCGCTGTGATACGTTTACTCAAGGGTTCCCAATGCTCTCCGAAATGATAATCCAGCGTATCGATCTCCATGAGCAATTCAAAGAGAATGAGATCCTTCAAGCTGATTTTCTTTCGGTCCAGCAGGGTATTCGGATCATTTTCAATGGCAGAAACCATTCCCGACCACCCTTGATGCGCAAATTGCTGGTCAAACAGATATTGCTCATACAAGGATTCATCACTCACTAAAATATCGAGTAATGATTTGATGGTGCAATGCCCTTGGAGTAGTAATGTTTTGGAACGCGGAGATTTGAAAAAGCTGAGATAGCTATTCCTTTCAATTTCGCGCAGAGAGGACAGAAAACCGGACTGGCCCGCGGGAAAACGCCACATAGAAATTCCCTGATCGAGGTAGCTGCATAGCACACGAAACAGTGTTGGATGCACCTGAGAATCGAGGTCGATCTGAAACTGTTTCTTCCAGTTTGCCCGTAATTTTCCAATGCGTGGAGAAACAGTCGTGTTGTACTCCTTTTGAAGCATCCGTTCTTTCCACTTCGCCACGTTGGCTATCCCCATGCGTCTTTCCACAACATGCTCAAGGACATCTTCTCGCACGCGTTTCTGAACAAATAAGTCACGGTATTCCTCTAAGGTGAGGGAAACGCGGTATCCATACATTTCCGAAGCACTTCGAATAGCCGCATGGAATTTACGGTCCTGAAATGCGTGTAAAGTATTGTGGTGGATGAAGTCTTTCAAAGGTGCCTGAGCGGGCAGATAGTGCTTCAATTCATGGAGCAAATGATGCTCATCGAATGATGAAGGTTGATTTTTCATTTTTTGAATAATCAGAAATTAAATCAAATAGCCACTTGAAACTGAACTGTGATACAGTTTTTTCGTCCACTGAATGGCAAATCTCCACTTGTCGCATTGCTATAAACCGGACGTTGTTGCCAGTCGAGCGTTACTTTTGCGTTGTGGTTGTTGAGGAAGAAATTGACACCGGCATTGGTCATCTGCATCGGTTTGTCGAGTCGGCCATAATCGCCCAACATGTAACAAAAGTAAGGCTGAATGCGGAGTTTTTCCGGATTGGTCCAGCCTTTTCCTAACAGATAGCCCACCTGTGTGTAATACACGGTTCCTGTGCCAAAGAGCGGAAAAGCATTTCCTGCACCATTAAAAGATGCCTGCGAAGAAACGGTTCCGGATGCCGGATTCATCACACCGTTATTGCGCAAATAACCCGTTCCATAATTATTACTGTACACCGAAACATAGGCAGTGAGCGCATCACCAGCTTCTTTGCGTAAAGGCAAATCCAGAAACACATCGGCACCCAGTAAAGCCATATCGGTGCGCACCGTATCAACCATACCCGTTTTTCGCCACATGGCATCGTGCTGAAATATATACCCGGCTCCCACATTAAAAACCCGTTTGGCTCCCAAATACGATCCATTCAAATACGGTGTGAGATTGCTCTCCTGATCGAGAAATTGCCACATCAGATAACCCTGATACTGCTTATTAGCTGCACCAGAAGCAAACGAAGAATTAGCAGAAATGGGCGAAGCCGTGGAATACAAAGTCGACTTCTCAAAATTCATGGGATCTGTCACCTCCAGCCGGTAATCGAGCTTCCCCAACTTGCCTTTCGCATACAGACTAAATTTCCGATTGAATTGATCCGTGGCATCAATAGTCGCAAAGGGAAAAATCGGACTATCCATAGGCAGAAAAGTAACAATGCTTGCATTGGAAAGGCGCGATAAACCAACCCAATTTGTCAACCCACCGCCAATGCTAAGCTTGTCCTTAACCACGGCATATTCAGCAATGGCATCGTGAAAGAAAATGCCCTGCTTGCGATCACTGAGGTGATTGAGGTTATTGACGCCCATCTGAACATAGATGAATGAGCGTTTGTTGAGCGCGCCAAACATCTGTATTCGACTTCTGCGGATTCCAATATCGAACGTTTCCGATTTTGGCGTTCCTTCAACGGTAGAACCTGGATTACTTTCATTGTAACGCGCCCAGATTTGATTGGTGAGCGTGAATTTCAGAAAATGGCTTCCGTCTTCATTGAGTTTAAGCGTGACACCTGCGCCGTTAAACGGATCCATTTGCGCCATTGCAGATCCAGCCCACGCAAGCGCAGACAGGATGAAAATGATTTTTTTCATACTCAGAGCTGCGTGAATGGTTGTTTAACTGCTGCTTTTTTCCGAGATGCAAGAGCATGCTTCGAAAGTGGTGTGTGCCCTTCCAGACCGGTAACGACAAACGTCCCACCCGCCCGAACATAAGCTTGTTCGAAATTGTGCAAATTCTCCATCACCGAATGATCGACTAAGCGTGTGCGGTCGAAATCGATGATAATGTGTTTTCCTGTAGGAATGCGTTCAAGCTGTTTTTTAAACCCAAGAAAATTACTGAAGATGGCCGATTTCTCAACGTGAATGGTATAGATCTCCTTTTCTTCATCAATATTCAAGGTCAGGAAAGGCTTGAAAAAACTCGATGGAGGAACTCCGTTGATGGTGTGTATGATGAATTTCACCAGAATCCCCACAGCGATACCGATTAACAGGTCAGTAAGTAACGTTGCGACGATTGTCGAAATGAAAATCACTAACTGTTCGCGCCCCACATGGAATACATGTTCGAATTCCTTGGGTGATGCAAGTCGGAAGCCAACAAAAATGAGCATGGCAGCCAATGCGGCAACAGGCACGAGTTTGATGAGCGGAACCAATGCAACAACAAAGAGTAACAAAAAGGCCCCATGAAAAAAGTTAGCCCAGCGACTTCGTCCGCCATTGCTGATATTGGCAGAGCTACGGGCCACTTCAGAAATCATGGGTAAACCACCCAACAAACCTGCAATGACATTCCCAATACCGACAGCACTTAGGTCTTTACTCAAATCGGATTTCTTCTTATTGGGATCGAGCAAATCAATAGCACGGCCCGTAAGTAGCGACTCAAGCGAACCAATCAAGGTGAACATCAACAGGTATTTCAAAAAAATAGGCAACAAATCAGGATTCGTCATTGCTGAAAAATCCACATTAAAGTCAATCTTGAATTCACCGGGATTCACGAGTGGTTTTCTGGCTTGATACGCCAAATCAGTCAGGTGAAAATACTGCCCCATTAAAACGGCTACAATCAAAACGACCAAGGCCGGAGGGACTTTTGCGAGAAATCCCTTCCCAATATACTTCCAGCCAAAGAGTATGATTAAACTCACACCACCAATGGCAGCAATGTGCCATTCCATGTTCATGATACTGTGCGGCACCATCATGAGCAGATCGAGCGGTTCTTTTCCTTTGAGTTCAGAAGGAAGAATACCCACAGCTAGGTGAAGTTGTTTCGACATGATGATGATCCCAATGGCTGCAAGCATGCCGTGAACCGCAGAAAGCGGAAAGAAATCGGCCAAACTGGCAACTTTGAGTTTACCTAAAATAAACTGAAGCAAACCGGCAATGGCCACAACTCCTAAGGTTAGGTGCCAGCCAACGATGAGATCACCTTTTCCAAGTTCATCAACAGCACCTGCACAAATAACGATGAGCCCGGCAGCAGGCCCTTTAATCGTTAGTTCGGAACCTGCAAACAAGGAAACAATAAGGCCGCCTACAATTGCGGTCAGTACACCCATGATGGGTGGAAAATTGGATGCTCCAGCAATACCCAGACACAGCGGAAGGGCGATTAAAGAGACGAGAAATCCGGAAAGCAGGTCGTGTTTCCAGAACTGCTTCATCGAGGAAAATATGGAATTGGGTTTTAGAACACTGGATGAATTCATAAGAAGTGTTTTCTGAGATCGCTGTTAGAAACGAACGATCGGATTTGAAATGCCTGGCCAGGAATTCATTCCGTAAAAACGGAGCTGACAGCAAGCAAAAGAAAAGTTGAGTTGGATGGATTGAAATCAAACCGTATGTAAAAAAATTACCGGGAAAGCGGGACCTTTATCAGGAAAACGCGCGTGATTCAATACACACTAATGAAGCTTGTTTCAGATGAACAAGCAGG
>CALQRR010000143.1 GCA_943333015.1 Chitinophaga pinensis
TCTGATCTCCAACACCAGAAATGTGTAAAACATAAATGGGTTTATTGCCTTGTATAAAACCAGCTGCTGCAGTAAAATTATAAGTGTATTGTTGACCTGTATTTAAAGTCGTTACAGGAACGGCACTACCATCAATAAAAATGTCGGTTCCGTCTTCTGTTGCGAGCACGTAAACTTTATCTCCGGGACTTCCCAGATCTCCACGTACTACAATGTGCTTGAATCCGCATTTATCCACAGAAATCAATTGATCCGCAGCTAAATCTGCACCACCATCGGTCGCCAGATTCAAGTCAATCATGTCATCTTTAATGGTTACTGCAATCGGACGATCCGATTCTATCTTCGTTCCTGCAGGCTTCGCCAATGCTGTTTGATCAATGGATTCGCAGTAGTATGTTTGACCACGGTGCAAATAAATCGAAAAAGGTACTCCTGCCAAGTGATTGAGGATATCAATCGATGGAGTAATCGTTACTGTTGTTGAATCGTCTGTTGCTACAATTACAAAACCGCTGCGTGGAGCAGGGATGTATGGACTGCCACCAAGACTCTGGTCATTTTCCCACTCTGTTTGAAATGGAGTAAAGAATAATGTGCCGTTTCCGTTTTTTCCTTTCAGTGCAATCAAATCTCGGTTTGCTGCAGCTCCGAGCTCATAATAAGCGGTAATAGGGGCAGTTGATCGGATCAGGATTCCCGTATTCATGACAGAATCTATTTCCCGTGTTTCTATCTGATTGAGCCAGGCAGTTAAATTGACCGTCTGGGTTGAACTTGGACCAAGGTTTACGACAATCGGCGCAAACGAAAGATTCGCTGGCTGCCAGATTGTGATTTGTGCTGGGTCTGTTAATGTTGAAATGACAACCTGAATTGGTCGGTCTCGAAATGCATTTCCGTTGATCTCTCCCTGCGTCCCTTGCGTAAGATCCGGAGCCCCGAACCAGAATTCCTGGTCTATTTGGGCTGAAGCCTGACTGAAAAAGATGGAGATGAAGAGTACAACAAGTAGCGAGTATCGCATAGTTGTTTGGGTTTGGGTTAAATTCTATTAATGAGCAATAAAGAATGATTCAGAAAGATATTTTTTTCCCACGGCTGTTTACTTCAAACCTTCTGAAAAGGTTTCAAATTCATTTTGTGGGAGTGCAAATGTCGAAATCTAAAACTAATTATAACAATAAAATAAGCTATAATCTTACTTGTTTTGACTTAACTATTGTATTTATTGAGATATAAAGGGGTTTTGTTAACTGGAAGTAAAAAAAAATGCCGGAAGTAAATAGGGGCAAACTCTTAGTTCCTCCCCAGATGTTGCCAGGAATTTAGTAGAATCATAAAGTCTTGTTGTATCCGATAATCTTTCGCATAAAGCAGATTCGTTTGCTGTCTAATTTTCTCATCCGATTGCATTTTCATATAGGGATCGAGTGGGTGAAGTACACCGGATTTCAGTGGAGGAATCGCCCCCGGTTTTTCACACGGCGAATATCCTATCCATGATTTGTTTCCGATGAAAACCTGTAATGCATTTCGAATCGCTTGAATCCCATTGGGAATCATCAAAAATGTAAACGGGAATAACAGCAACAAAAACAAGGATACAGAAATATCCCAGATGCGTTTTTTTCGCCTGTTAGAAGGCTTGTCAACTGAATTTAAACCAATCGTATAAAGTTCTCCGCTCGTTTGAATGGAATTACTTCCGATAATAAACAGACTCTCTGGAGGCGCAATTTTATATTCAAGTTCGGGATGATTGATCCACATCATCTGATCCATAATCTGAGCAGAACTGAGATCCTTACCACAGAAAATCAATTCATTGATAGTGAATATTTCCACCATTTCACGGAGGCGGTTTAAATTTCCAGCATACCCCGATTCATCTGAAATTTCTTTTTCAGGGGAAACAATTCCCACATATGATGTTTTGACCGGTGATTGATTCAATAAAGATGCAATTCGCCCTGCTTCCTGCTCTCCACCAATTATAAGGATGCGTTTGAGTTCCTCTTCTTCCGGAAAAAAACTCCTGTACCGGAGCACATTGAAGAACATCCTCAATCCGGTAGCCGATACCATTGCCCAACCAGCTCCTATTAACGTTAGAAAACGGGAATACCGATGCGACTCATCTAGCAACCCATACACTACTAAAATGACAAGTGTTCCTAATGCTAGTCCACGTAAAGTTTTTAGGATTTTCAACGGCCTGTCATAGCCGCCGCTGATCCAGGTAAAAGTGATCCACGTGCATATATATAGTGGAACGGCAACCCAAAGAAATTCTCTGGGATAATAAATACCACTCCTTGCAGCCCAATAGCCTTTGAGAAAAATCATACCCGCAAATATGATCAACGCATCTGCCAGTGGAAGCCAGATAGTAGCAATAATGCGACTCACAACCGAAAAGGCAGCACGCATGTAAACAGCAGCCCGAATGAGTAAACTAAATAGTTGCGCATTTTTTTGCGAAAAGTGCTTATTCGCGAAAATGATCATCGCCTGATAAAACACAAATACGTAGTTAATACTGCTCTTCTTCGTGCTTTCTCCTCGGTAATGTATAATGCGTGTTTTGGGATGATAATACACCTTAAACCCAGCGAGAATAATCCGGTAACTCAGATCAATATCTTCTCCGTACATGAAAAATGCCTCATCCAAAAGACCTGCTTTATCCAGTGCTGCTTTACGCATAAACATAAACGCACCCGATAAAATTTCTATCTCATTTGTTTCGTCTTTGTCGAGATACCCTAAATGGTATTTTCCGAAAATCCGCGACTTTGGAAACAACTTCGAAAGTCCGAAAATCTTATAAAATGCTACTGCTGGCGTTGGTAAACCCCGTTTGGATTCGGGTAGATAATTTCCCTTTCCATCTATAAGTTTCACGCCAAGCGCACCTGCTTCCGGATGTGAATCCATGAAGGTAATACACGTGCTAAACGTATCTTCTTCAACAACGGTGTCAGGATTCAATAACAGGATATATTCACCCTGTGCAATCCGCATCGCCTGATTGTTTGCTTTACTGAATCCCGTGTTTTCCTTATTGGCTATTAGTTTGACCGTGGGAAATTTTTCCCGAATCATTTCCACAGAGCCATCTACCGAATTATTGTCTACAACGAATATCTCACCCTCAATTCCGCTGAGGGCTTTCGTCACCGACTGAACACATTGTTCTAGAAAATGACGTACGTTATAATTGACAATGATTACAGATAGTTTCATTCCGAAATTTCAGGGAATGTGCATGTATTTGTGCGTCTGAAGGGAAATCTGCCACTGAGGATTGGATTTTACATACTCGACTATTTCCGGCATCAATTGCGACGCTTTGCTCCATTCCGGTTGAAGATAATGCTTGCATTCCATGCGAATATTGACGGCATGTTCTTCTGCCCAACTAAAATCCTGCTTGTTAAATACAATCACTTTCAGTTCATCTGCCTGCTCCAGCAAGTCTTTCCGCGGACCTTTAAATTTCTTGGGAGAAACACAAATCCAGTCAAATGAACCGCTCAACGGATACGCTCCTGATGTTTCTAAGAAAATACGAATACCCTGAGCTTTTAACGTATCACATAATGGTCCGAGGTTATACAGTAAAGGTTCTCCTCCCGTAATAACGACGGCTTTTGCCGGATACATGGATGCTTTCTCTGCAATCTCTTTCACAGATGTAAGCGGATGAATGGATGCATCCCAGGATTCTTTAACATCGCACCAATGACAACCAACATCGCATCCTCCAAGTCGAATGAAATATGCTGCCTGACCCGTATTGAAACCTTCTCCTTGGATTGTATAAAACTCTTCCATCAAGGGCAATGCCTCGCCTCGTTCAAGCAATATGTTTTGTTCTTCTGTCAGATTTGCCATCCGGTTTATACCTTAATTCGGCGTTTAAATGCTTCAAGCGTATTTTGCATCAGTGCTGCAATGGTCATAGCGCCAACACCACCAGGAACAGGTGTAATCCAGCTGCATTTTGGTGCTACTGCATCAAAATCAACATCCCCACATATGCGATATCCTTTGGATAATGATTCATCTTTCATGCGCGTAATACCAACGTCTATCACCACTGCTCCGTCTTTAACCATATCGGCGGTGAGGAATAATGGCTTCCCAAGTGCTGCAACAATGATATCTGCTTGTAACGTATGGTAACGCAAATCAACAGTTCTACTATGGGTTAAAGTCACCGTACAGTTTCCGGGTTTGCTGTTACGACTCAGTAGCACACTCATTGGAGAGCCAACAATGCTACTTCGCCCAATAACTACCGCATGTTTTCCTGCAGTATCCACATTGTAATAGTCCAAAAGCATCATAATGCCTTTGGGAGTTGCGGGAACATACCCCGGTAAACCGAGTAACATTCGTCCCAGACTTTCTGGATGAAAACCATCCACATCTTTTTCTGCATCTATCGCCAATGTCACAGTATCCTCACGGATATGATCGGGCAAAGGCAATTGGACAAGAATGCCATCAACATCAGCAGTCTCATTCAAACGATGCACTTCAGCGAGAAGTGTCTCTTCGGTTACATCTGTTTCAAAACGGATCAACGTTGATTCAAATCCAATTTGTTCACATGCTTTTACTTTTGAAGCAACATACGTTTCACTCGCACCATTGCTTCCAATGAGGATTGCAACGAGATGCGGTTTTCTTGAACCTTTTGCGCGTAATGCAGCAACTTCTGCAGCAATCGTGTCCTTATAAAACTGTGCTGTTTTTTTTCCGTCCAGAATGTTCATGGTTCTTGATTAACGCTGAGCTCCGGGCATGTTGCGCATCAAACCAGCCATCTTGCCTGGATTGCTCATCATACGCATCACTTTGCGTGTTTCTTCAAATTGTTTCAGCAACTTGTTTACATCCTGAATGGTCGTTCCGCTTCCGTCAGCAATCCGTTTCCGTCGTGTACCGTTAATCAATGCAGGTTCTTCCCGCTCCTGAGGGGTCATGGATAAAATAATGGCTTCAACACTTTTAAAAGCGTCGTCATCAATATCCACGTCTTTCATAGCTTTCCCAACACCTGGAATCATACCAACCAAATCTTTGATGTTTCCCATCTTCTTGATCTGTTGGATCTGATCGTAAAAATCATTGAAGCTGAACTGATTTTTTGCAATTTTCTTCTGGAGTCTCCTGGCTTGCTCTTCATCAAAATTCTCCTGAGCACGTTCAACCAAGGAAACAATGTCACCCATGCCGAGAATCCTGTCGGCCATACGTTCCGGATAGAACGCATCAATAGCTTCCATTTTTTCCCCAGTACCAACAAACTTGATCGGCTTATTTACCACTGATCGGATCGTTAGCGCAGCTCCACCTCGTGTATCACCATCGAGTTTGGTCAATACAACGCCATCATAATCTATCCGATCATTAA
>CALQRR010000144.1 GCA_943333015.1 Chitinophaga pinensis
GAGCATACCATAGAGATGATTATTGCAGAGAATAATAGCGATGGTCTTGGGCAGGAAGTGATTCGGTATGCAAAACAGGTGAATGGAGATCTTATTATGATCATGACCCAGCAGGAAACCAATTTTACTGAAATGTTTGTTGGTTCTGCTGCGCAGGAAGTCATCAGCTCTTCCGACATTCCCGTTTGCAGTATTATTCCTACAGTGAAAAAGGATATGAGCGTTTTCGTTCCTTATTGATGTTGAAGAAGTAAATATTACACAAAGCCCTGTAAATCAAAATGTTTACAGGGCTTTCTTGTTCTTGGGAATTTGACATGAATAGTTTAGGTTTGTATGTAACCTACCCATTATTAAAATCTCCTCCCATGCGTACGCTCGAAATTCGCCGGATACTGATCCCTACAGACTTTTCAGAAACAGCCGACCTTGCACTTGCACATGCAGTGAAAATGGCGCACCTGCTCGATTCTGAAATAACACTGCTGCATGTAGTTTCTACATTCGCCTTTCGGGTAAACTTACCGGAAGTGGACATGGATGAATCCCAAAATGCAAAACTTTCTGGAGCCATTGGAGCTAAGTTGAAACGGATTGCGGAGGAGATTCAAACCAAGGAAGGTGTCCGAATTACAACAATGGTAACATCGGGGAGAATTCGGGAAGAGGTTGTTCGTATTGCTGATGAAATAGATGCCGATCTGATTATAATTGGCACTCACGGCGTTTCCGGCTTACGTGAATTTTTCATGGGCAGTAATGCTTTTCGGATTGTTTCTGAAGCCGGTTGTCCGGTGCTTTCGGTGCAGGAAAGTGGCCACGCTGTTGGTTTTCGAAACATCGTTGTTCCCATCGACAACTCATTTCATTCACGTGAAAAATTAGGTCTCTCTATAAAAATGGCCCGCCTCTATGGCGCGCAACTTCATATTTGCGGGCTTCGGTCTCATGATCACGACGATGATGAGATCAATGCCAAGTTTCGCATGAAGATGAAACAAGTGGAAGATTTTTTAAAAGAAAAAGAAGTAGAGTATTCCACTACAACTTTGTTTTGTACCAACATTGCCAAGGCAACTATGGATTTTTCCACAGAGAAAAATGCCGATCTGATCGTGATCATGAATGAACAGGAAATCAATACCACTGGATTTTTCATGGGGCCCTATGCCCAACAAATTGTCAATCATTCTACCATTCCTGTTTTAAGCATTCGCCCAACTTCCGGATTGATTGAATCTGTTAACCCTTACTAGTTTTCTTCGCATCTTGCAGGCATGAACAGCAGCCTATCTCTGCGCAGTTTATTCCTGCAACACGTCGCTCAAACATCGCCCTTTCCTCCCATGTTGGAAGTAGATCGTGCACAAGGTGTATGCATTTTTGATGTGCAAGGAAAACGCTACATCGATTTTATTTCGGGCATTTCAGTGAGCAATGTTGGGCATTGTCATCCGCAGGTAGTGGAGGCAATTCGCTATCAGTCAGAACGCTACATGCACGTCATGGTGTATGGCGAATTTGTGCAAGGGCCACAGGTAAAACTCGCCCAAGCTATTGCAGCCTTACTTCCCGACCCACTCGATTCTGTTTATTTTGTCAATTCTGGTTCTGAAGCCACCGAAGGTGCATTGAAACTGGCAAAGCGCATTACCGGAAGAACCGAACTGATTGGTTTTCAAAATGCGTATCACGGAAGTTCACACGGAGCGCTCAGCTTAATGGGGAGCGAAGTGTTCAAACAAGCCTACCGCCCTTTATTGCCGGATGTTCGACATCTCGAATATTCGAATGTTGACGATCTTGATTTTATTACAACCCGAACAGCGGCCGTCATTGCCGAATCTATTCAGGGAGAAGCCGGAGCACTGGTACCTCAAACGGGTTGGTTAGCGGCCCTGCGGAAACGGTGCACCGAAACTGGAACAATCCTGATTTTGGATGAAATACAAACTGGATTTGGTCGGACGGGTGATTTTTTTGCTTTTCAGTCTGCCGGCATTGTTCCCGATATCGTGCTCATGGCCAAAGGTATGGGCGGCGGTTTGCCCATCGGAGCGTTTGTGGCATCGCAGCATCATATGAACATGCTCACACACGAGCCTGTGCTTGGCCACATCACCACGTTTGGAGGCAATGCCGTATGCTGTGCCGCTTCTCTCGCGGTACTCGAAATCTTGCGGGATTCGGATCTCCTGGCTCAGGTGCCTGCCAAAGAAGCAATCATCCGAAACCGCATGCGCCATTCTCGCATTGGCGGCATCCATGGAAAAGGCTTATTGCTTGCGCTGGATCTTGGATCAAACGATTTTGCATTGCCGGTCATGGCTCGCTGTATGGAACTTGGACTTATTACCGACTGGTTTCTATTTGCCGATCACTGCCTGCGCATGGCGCCTCCACTCACTATTTCCGAAAGTGAAATACACGAAGGATGCGACCTATTTCTACAAGCAATACGCGATGTAAGCGGTTCAGAAAACTGATTATTCGACCAGACCGCGTCCTGCTTTGGAGATTCGCTTGTCGCGCTTGAAGTCAATCACAATCTTGTCCAGGATACCGTTGATAAAGGTCTTGCTTTGCGGACTGCTGTAATCTTTCGACATTTCAATATACTCGTCCAGCGTAACTTTTACGGGTATCGACGTGAATTCGGTGAGTTCGCAAATAGCCATCTTCATGAGAATGATGTCCATTTTTGCTACGCGATCAATTTCCCAGTTCTGCGTTCGTTTGGCAATTTCCTGCAGATATGCTTCACTGTGTAAAATTGTGCGGCGGAACAGGTCGCTGGCAAATTTCCGGTCTTCTTCGGCTTCTTTATGCAAGGGTTGCAGCCGGAATTTCTCGGAGGATTCTGCTGGTATGCCTTTCAACGTCTTTAATATGCCGGCTTGCATAAGCTCAATATCATCCAGCCAATAAATGCTCCGTTCCTCCAGAAATTGCCCGATTGATTCAGATGGAAAAATATACTGTTCCATCAAATGCATGATAATTTCCTTGTCATCCTCAAATTCGGGCTGATCTTTCTCTAGGTATTTGCGGAATTCCACATCATCCTTAAAGGAATAATACAGCTTCTTGATTAACTCTTGCTGTCCGTCCCAGGAAATCTTCAACTTGGTTGTACGCTGGCTCAACTCATCGTTTTCCTCCATGGCGGCGATCACGCGGTTGTTCACAAAGTTCATCTTCGGATTGAGATCTTCCTGGGTCGGTAGCCTTTTTTGAGAACGCTCCACCAGAAATCCTTCAGCAAAATGCTTCAGATCAGGCATGATGACCATGTAATAGAGGTAAACTTCATACACCTTATCGATGCTATGAAACAGCTCTTTTTCCCCCAATACTACCTGATTGTTATCCGATTGAAAGAACGCATAAAGCGCTTTCATTACTTTCTCTCGGATATGCCGTCTGTTGAGCATACGTGTATTTAAAACGAAAGTTTAATGCGGCCAATATCCTCCATCCGACGTTCGGCAAGGCGCTTGGCTGCATTGATAGTTGGAATGTTTTCGGCCTTAGCAATCCGGAAAACATTTTGTGCTGCCGCATAAATATTCTCTGTCATACTCATTGCACGGTCGCGATTATACCCTTCCAATTCGATGGATACATTGATGAGTCCACCGGCATTGATCAGAAAATCGGGCGCATACAAGATGCCTTTCTGCTGACACATCAACCCGTGAATCGTCTCATCGGCCAATTGATTGTTTGCAGCACCGGCAATAATTGAACAGCGTAAACGGCTGAGTGATTCTGAATTGAGTGTTGCTCCCAATGCACAGGGGGCATAAATATCAATTTCAAGATCAAACATGCTGGCAGCATCCACGATTTGCACTTTATATTCGGCAGCAACTGCTTTCAGATTGTCTTCATTGATGTCGTTCACATATATGATCGCATTTTCTTTTGCGAGGTAGCCAACCAAATGGTGACCCACTTTCCCAATGCCTTGAACTAGAATCTTTTTTCCTTCGAGGCTGTCGTTACCGTAGGCTTCTTTGGCCGAAGATTTCATGCCCAGATAAACACCGTAAGCAGTCACCGGTGAAGGATCGCCACCGCCACCCAAAAATTCAGGAAGACCTGTTACGTGACGCGTTTCCATGGCAATATATTCCATGTCTTTGGTGCCAACGCCCACATCTTCGGCAGTAATGTAGCGACCTGCAAGGCCATCTACAAACTTACCGAACCGGCGCATCAACGCTTCCGACTTCTGTGTTTTGGCATCGCCAATGATCACCGCTTTTCCGCCACCCAGATTTAATCCGGTGATAGCCGCTTTATACGACATACCGCGCGACAAACGCAATACATCGGTGAGTGCCTCTGCTTCAGTTGCATACGCCCACATACGGGTGCCGCCTAGGGCCGGGCCAAGTTGAGTGTTGTGAATGGCAATGATGGCTTTGAGTCCGGTAGCCTGATCATAAAAATGAACCACCTGTTCGTGACCAAGCGCCTGCATGCTTTCGATCACTGAGCTCTTTGCATCAGCCTTTACAGTTGGGAGTTCCTGTGTATTGGGCATAAGAGATGATTTTGGTAGGAATTGATTTGGGAAATATGCGGAAGAAAATTGGTACTTTCGTCCACGTAAAGATGAGCCGCCTTTCCTTTGCGGGGCACAAAAGTAGCTGATTTTTCAAACCCCGCAACAGTCCGCCTTTTAGGGCATTCATGAAATCGTTAAAATTTCTTAATAGCTACTTTCGCCGATACAGAACCCGCTTACTACTGGGCTCTCTGTTCGTGACGATCTCTAATATTTTCGCCATTTATCCGGCCGAGATTCTCCGTAAAGGAATCGATCTGGTGCAGGAAGGCGTTTCCGTTTATTTTCTGTTCGATCAGTTTAAACTCCAGGAAGACCTCGCCGGCAACTTTTTCATGATGCTGTTCATCTTCGGATTAATTGTCATCATCACGGCCCTGCTCAAAGGCTTGTTCATGTTTTTCATGCGACAAACCATCATTGTCATGTCCCGACTCATCGAGTTTGACCTAAAAAACGACATCTTCGCCCATTACCAGAAACTGGATCTGGCTTTTTACAAAAAAAATAAAACAGGCGATCTCATGAACCGCATCAGCGAAGATGTGAGTCAGGTGCGCATGTATGTCGGGCCGGCTATCATGTATGCCATCAGTACCTTGAGTCTGTTCGTGCTCATTTTGGTACGCATGCTGTCTATCAATGTGGAGCTTACTATTTATGTGCTCACACCCTTGCCCATACTGGCCATCACTATTTATCTGATCAACAGTATGATCATTCGTAAAAGTGAAGCTGTACAAAAGCAACTTTCGGTGATTTCCTCATTTGTGCAGGAAATGTTTTCGGGCATTCGTGTGCTCAAAGCATACAACCGCGAGGAATTTACCCGAAAAACATTTGGGGCAGA
>CALQRR010000145.1 GCA_943333015.1 Chitinophaga pinensis
ATTCCGTTTCTTCGTATGAATCTAGCTGCATATAATCGTCCTGCAGGTAGTTGGGATATCGGATCTGATGAACTTTCCGAACTTCCTCCATCAGCATTTTGCGAAACAACTCTATGTTCTCGCGTTCGGTGGCCGAGATAAAAAGTGCGGGAGCGTTATTCTTCGCCATCCAGCTACGTTTCCAATCTTCCAAGGAGAAATTCTCACGCAAGACTGGTGACAAATCGTCTTCGTCTTTTTTCACATAGGTAAACGCATCGATCTTGTTAAAGACCATGATGATGGGTTTATCCATGCACTTGATATCGGTCAGTGTTTCATTCACTGCGGCGATGTGATCTTCAAAGCTGGCATGTGAAATATCCACCACATGAATCAGAATATCGGCCTCGCGGACCTCATCCAGCGTCGATTTAAATGATTCGATGAGTTGAGTCGGCAACTTGCGTATAAATCCAACCGTGTCGGAAAGCAAAAACGGAATACCCTCCAGCACAACTTTACGCACGGTGGTATCGAGCGTGGCAAAGAGTTTATTTTCGGCAAACACATCCGATTTGCTGAGCATGTTCATGATAGTACTCTTGCCCACATTGGTATAACCCACCAGCGCCACCCGCACTAATTCACCGCGGTTTTTCCGCTGGGTAGCCATCTGTTTGTCGATGTCGCGCAGGCGCTCTTTCAACTTCGAAATCTTGTCCTTGATAATCCGGCGATCGGTTTCAATCTGACTTTCTCCCGGTCCGCGCATTCCGATACCGCCTTTTTGGCGTTCCAAGTGCGTCCACATTTTGGTGAGTCGAGGAAGCAAGTATTGATATTGGGCGAGTTCCACCTGCGTGCGCGCACTGGAAGTCCGGGCACGTCCAGCAAAAATATCGAGGATCAAATTATTCCGGTCCATCACTTTAATCTTTACTTCCCGTTCGATGTTCCGTAGTTGTGAAGGGGAAAGTTCATCATCAAAAATGATCAGATCAATTTCATTTGCTTCAATGTATTCCAAAATCTGTTGCAGCTTTCCGCTGCCGAGAAACGTCTTGCTATCAGGACGATCCATCTTTTGGGTAAAGCGTTTCACCGGAATTGCTCCAGCGGTTTCCGTCAGAAATTCAAGTTCATCGAGGTATTCATCGAGTAATTCTTCACTCTGATTTCGGGTTACTAGACCAACCAGAACTGCCCGTTCTGCTTTGTTATCGAGGGTGTGGGGGATTTTTGACACAGGCTCCAAAGATATGAAATTCGGACGTTTACCTGCATCTTCAAAGTAGGGTAAAGTTTCTCCGGGTAGATGAAGTATGCGCTATTGTTTGCAGGCGTTCTGTAGCTTTAGCAGAACAACCCTGTCTGTCTAAATCGTATTTTAATCACACCGGCCTGCTCTTAGACCTAAACGTGCAACAAACAAGCGAAAATCCTGTTACATTTATCACCTAACCTACTTGACCATGGCCGTACCTGAAATGCTCCCGCTCTTTCCACTGGGTGTAGTTGTGCTCCCCGGCGAAGAATTTTACCTCCATATTTTCGAACCACGTTACAAGCAACTTATTGAAGAAGCCCGTGACAAAGGAATCCGTTTCTGCATTCCGTATGTCAAAAACGGAGAGATGCGTGACTTTGGCACCGTGGTAAAACTCAAAACAATTTTTTCTGTTTACCCCGATGGCGAAATGGACATTTCAGTTTCCGGCGAGCAGATTTTCGAACTTCAGGAAGAAATCTCACCTTACCCGGAACGGCTTTTCAAAGGAGGAATCGTTTGGGTAAACACACCTGAAATAGCTTTATCGACGGATCTCCTTAAAGTCCGCCCGTTGTTGCTCGAATACCTGCAACTTAAAAAAGGAGAACCTGTAAAACTCAACCCCGACAGGCCTGTTTCGAGTTTTGACGTAGCCATGTTGCTTAACCTTCCACCGGATCAAAAATACCAATTGATTCAACTCACCACGGAAAAAGAGCGGATCTTTTGGCTGATCAATGAATTGCGTATCCTGCTCCAATCAAGGAAAATGGAACTCCAATTGCAACAAAACTTTATTTTCAACTGAAAATTTTCGCAAACACCTTTGCATTTAACCGAAATATTTTCTTTCTTTGCGCCCCTCAAATAAATATCAAACCGAAGTAGGTTATGTCTAGAGTTTGTCAGTTGACCGGAAAGCATGCGATGTCAGGAAACAATGTTTCCTTCTCTAACCGTAAAACCAAGCGCCGTTTCAACCCGAATCTGGTGACTAAGAAATTTTTCATCCCGGAAGAAAACGCCTGGATTACTATTCGTCTTTCAACTTCAGCGTTGAAAACCATCGATAAGATTGGTATTTCTGCTGCATTGAAGCGCATGGAAAAGAAAGGTGAGCTGTAAAAAGCTGATATCGAAATTTTGTTCTCTTGAAACGCCACCCGAAACGGTGGCGTTTCTATTTTAACCCAGTTGCTCCCTATGAGAACTGGAAGCACTGCGTTATATTGCCTTATGTTTCGCCTGCATTATCTCTCGTTTCTACTTCTTTCCCTTGGCCTTTCGGCGCAAACGGATCTGCGGTATGTCCATTTGACACTCCTCCCCAACTTCAGTGAAAATAGCATTCAGGCGACAGCCGAACAGATCTGGTTTATTCCACCGGGTGAAAATATGCTTCATCTTGCGCTTTATCCAGAAATGCAAGCCGATGACGTACTGATAAATACGAGGAAAGCAAACTGGAAAAGAACATCGTCAGGAATAGACATTTCTCTTCCCGGCACCGACACCCTTGTGAATATCCGGATAGCCTACCATGGAAAGCCACACGAGGCAAAAAATCCACCTTGGGATGGAGGATTTATCTGGAAAACTGATTCCGAAAATACTCCCTGGCTTACAGTGGCATGTCAGGATGAGGGGGGGCAACTGTGGTGGCCCGCGCCCTTTCGGTACAACGATGAACCCGACAGTGCCCGAATAACGTGCACGTATTCAGATCGTTTGTTTTTCAAATCAAATGGGAAACTTTTTCAAGACACCAAACATAAAAACCACACACGCACGACGAGCTGGAAAGTCAGTTCGCCTATCAATACTTACAACATCACCCTAAACATTGGCAATTACGCCCACTTAGCGGATACTTTGCAGCAGGCAAATGGTTTTGTGCTACCGCTCAATTATTACCCATTGAAAATTAACGAGGCCGAAGCGCTGCGCCAGTTTGAGCAAGTAAAGCCGATGCTGCGCTGTTTTGAAAAGCATTTTGGGGCCTATCCTTTTCCGGCAGACGGCTATTCGGTGGTAGAAACGCCGTATTCAGGAATGGAACATCAGAGTGCGATTGCATACGGGAACGGCTACGAGAACGGCTACAACAAAAGTGATTATTCAGGCATCGGTGTTGGATTTGATTTTATCCTGATTCATGAAACCGGACACGAATGGTGGGGCAATTCGGTTAGTGCTGCTTCTGCGGGTGATTTCTGGCTTCAGGAAGCATTTTGCACCTACGCGGAGTATGTGTATGTGCTTTGTCAGTTTGGAATGCCCACAGCCGAGAGATACATCGATGCTAAAAAGCGATTGGTTTCCAATAAAGCACCGATTTTGGGAGAAAGTACAAGCGGAATCGATATGTACACCAAAGGGGCGTTGATGATTCATACGCTTCAGCAGTTTGCAGAGAGTGAAGCTGCATGGTGGATTATTTTAAAAGATTTTGCACAAGAACATCGCTGGCAATCAGTCAGCACACAGGAGCTAGAAAACTGGTTCAGTGATCGAATGCCGGGAGTTTCACCTACGTTTTTTGAGCAATACCTACGTTTAGCCGAACCGCCTATGGTGGAATTTCATACCGAGGAAGAAAATGGGAATACCCGGCTCACCTTCAGGATCAGCAATGCTATCAAAGGTTTTAGAATGCCCATTTATTGGAAGAACGCACAGGGAGAAAGTATCTTGCAGTTTGCTGAAGAAATGGAAAAAACAGTAGTTCTAACAGGAACAGACTTTCATCCTGATACTCAATCCTCTTATTTTCAGATCAAAACAAGATGATTCTCTGTCTGGAATATCGAGCAGAAACGCAAAAGCGGTCATTTTTTTCCTATTTTTACGCCCTGTGCAAACCACATCCTTGATGCGTCAATTAAAACCATTTCTACTCTGCTGTATTCTCACAGTAGTTGCCTTTACTCAACAAGCAAAGGCTCAGTTTAATGTCACCCAACAAACAGCTAATTTTCTGGTGCAAAATGTACTGGTCGGACAAGGTGTTCAAGTTTCCAACATCACCTTTGTGGGAGACACTTCACAAATCGGCCGATTTTTAAGTGGAAATACCACCAACCTGGGCATAAACAACGGGCTCGTTATGAGTACCGGTGATGTCAATACCAATGTTGTTGGACCTAATGCTGCTGGCGGATTTACATCTTCTGTTTTAGGCGCTGCCGATGATGTCGATTTGAACACAATCATTTCCAGTTTGGGTGCTCCCGGAGAAACCAATAACCTCTGCATAATCGAATTCGATTTTATCCCATCCGGAGATTCGTTGCGATTCAATTATGTGTTTGGATCGGAAGAATATGATGAGTGGGTGTGTTCGGATTACTTTGATGCCTTCGGATTCTTTTTGAGTGGCCCAGGCATTGCCGGTCCGTATTCAAACAATTCGATCAATCTGGCTCAGGTTCCAGGCACAACACTTCCGGTTGGAATCAATACCGTGAACAACGGAAATCCTGGATCGGCGTTATACACGTGTCCTAATGGCGGACTGGCCAACGCGGCATATTACACTTCCAATACCCAACAATCGTTGCAAATGGATGGGTTCACCACATTGCTCACAGCAGAAGCTGAACTTCAGTGTGGATCAGTTTATCACATCAAACTCATCATTGCCAATGGAGGAGATACCAACTATGATTCCTGGGTATTCCTTCAAGCGGAAAGTTTCAGTTCCAACATCCCGAATTTCACTTCTACTACCCTATTACCCGATAGTTCTGTGATCGAAGGTTGCCTCAATGGAGGACTTATCTTTACACGTGATCAGTCGGATATCGCGCTGACCATTCCGATCAATTATTCAGGTACTGCTACCTTCGGAGATGATTTCACGGGTCTTCCAGACACCCTCTTTTTCCCAATCGGTGTGGATACCATATTACTGAACATGGTTCCTGTAAATGATGGAATTGCTGAAGGACTAGAAACGGTTTATATCAACTTCTCCGTTACAAATGATTGTGGCGATACCATTAACATTACCAACGTGATCAAAATTCGCGATCCATATGATTTAACCATCAACACACCGGATCCTGTGATCGATTGTCCGAATCCCAATTACACCGTTGGCATTCAGATTTCTGGCGGTTATGCGCCCTACAGCTATTCATGGGACTACAACAACCTCATCACTCCCACGA
>CALQRR010000146.1 GCA_943333015.1 Chitinophaga pinensis
ACGTTTAAAGCCCTCACCGATCATCGTTCTCCCGATGCACCCGACATGGTGCTCATCGTGGCCGATGCTTCCAATCTGAAACGCTCCCTGCTACTATGTCTGCAGATTATCGATCTGGGTTTGCCTGCTGTACTGGCGGTGAACATGATCGATCTCCTCGAACGTAGTCACCTCAAACTCGATACTGTTCGCTTAGCCGCAGAACTTGGAATTCCTGTTATACCGGTCAACGCCCGTGATAAAATTGGTGTTGCCGAATTAAAACAAGCGCTGTTTCAGGAGCAAGTGGGAGCCATGAAAACATTCGATAACCCTTCGGAACATCATCCCGGACTTGTAGAACTACTCCAGAAAACAACCGGAATTAGCAATGGATACGAAGCATATCTAACTGCTGCCAATTACGATTTGTTACAGAGTGACCGCAAACTTCCTGATCTGCGGGCTTTATTGGCGGAACACAAACTCACGCCATTTGGACTGCAAAGTGAAGAATCGTTGCGCCGGTATGTGATGATTCAAACGGTGCTCGACAATTGTTTGGCACAAGTCACCATTACCCGTGCTTTAAGGTTTTCGATGAAATTGGATGATGTATTCACCCATAAAATCTGGGGATTTGTCATCTTTCTGACCATTTTATTTTTCCTGTTTCAGGCGATATTTTCTTGGGCGGAAGTGCCCATGGATCTCATTGATAGCCTTTTTCAACATACGGGTGTCTGGATTAGCGACAATCTCCCGCAGGGAAAACTCAACGATCTTTTTGTGCAGGGAATTTTACCCGGATTGGGCGGGATTTTCATGTTCATTCCCCAAATCGCCATTCTGTTTGCATTCATCGCGGTGCTCGAAGATTCCGGCTATATGGCTCGTGTGAGCTTTATCATGGATCGTTTGATGCGCCGTTTTGGAATCAATGGAAAATCAGTAATCCCGCTCATTAGTGGGGTGGCTTGTGCTGTTCCGGCCATCATGTCGGCCAGAACCATCAAAAACTGGAAAGAACGACTCATAACCATCCTCGTCACACCTTTGATGAGCTGCTCTGCCCGATTACCGGTGTATACACTGCTCATCGCGATCTCTGTGCCCGATCAGCATATCGGTATTTTCAACATCAAAGGGCTGATCATGATGGGACTTTATCTCATCGGATTTTTAGCTGCGCTTGGAACGGCCCTTGTGCTGAAGTGGATTATCAAATCGCGCGAACGCAGCTACTTCATTATGGAATTGCCCGTTTACCGTATGCCACAATGGGGCGTTGTTGCGCACACAATGGCCGATAAAGTTCTTGTATTTATTCGCGATGCCGGAAAGGTCATCATCGTCATTTCCATTCTGCTCTGGGCGCTTTCATCCTATGGCCCGGGCGATCGTTTTGAACGGATTGAACAGAAATATTCCAACCCTGTCATGATTGAACAGCTTGGTGCCGAACAAGCTGCAAATAAAATTTCGTCCGAAAAACTCCGGAATTCCTACGCTGGCATTCTAGGTCGTACCATTGAACCCGTCATTGCTCCTCTTGGTTTCGACTGGAAAATCGGAATCGCACTCGTGACCTCTTTCGCTGCGCGTGAAGTGTTTGTCGGGACGATGGCGACCATTTACGGCGCAAGTGGTGATGATGATACGAATGCAACGTTGCGGCAACGGATGATGAACGACACCAACGACAGAACAGGATTGCCCTTGTTTACGCCTGCTGCCTCCATGGCGCTGATCTTATTTTATGCATTCGCTATGCAGTGTATGAGCACCATTGCCGTCGTTGTAAGGGAAACCGGAAGCTGGAAGTGGGCTCTTGCTCAAACAGTCTACATGGGCGTATTGGCGTGGCTTTCGGCCTTTGCAGCGTATCAGTTACTGAGCTGATTTTCCAAGTAGATTTCGCTGGTGCGGCTGTTTGCTTGCCCGGTCAAATCTCTATCCCCTTAAAATTGCTGGGAAATGTCAGACGGATATGGGTCCCCTGTCCGGGTGAGGAGACAATTTTAACGGATCCTTTGACGGACTTCGCATGTGCTTGAAAATTAAGCAATCCGTTTCCTTTTGTACTCAAAGAAGTATCGAACCCTACCCCATTGTCATCGATTTGGAGTGTGATCATTTCATTTTCCAGTTCAATCCGGATGGAAACTTCTGTGGCTTGCGAATATTTGGCAATGTTGTTTACTGCTTCTTTCAAAAAAAGCAAGAGGCTCTTTTTATATTGAATGGGTATCTGAACGTCATGCAGCTGTTTATCGTCCTGGATTTTTACTTCGATTTCTTTGCTGGATAGAATTTCAAAACAGAAGTTCCGGATGCGTTCAATAAGGCTCAGCCAGGAGTCATTCCGGGAATAAATAGCCCAAATGAGATCGGAGATATTTTCGGAGATTTCCTGTGTTTTGGCTTTCGCCCGAATCATCAATACCCGTGCTTTTTCCTGATCATTTCGGATGACTTGAATCGCCAGATCCGCAAAAATACTCGCACTGCTGATAGAGCTTCCAATGTCATCGTGCAACTCCCGAGCAATTCGGTTCCGCTCCTCCTCAATGGCATTAAACTGGCTGCGTAAACTTTCGAGTTCCTGCTTGCGTAAGGTGTCTTTTTTATCTTGTTCAAACGTTAATCGCTCCAGTTTACGCCGTTGTCCAATCCATCTTCTAAAAAAGATAAACAACAAAATTAGGGCTGCAATCAAAGCGCCCAGAATGATCTGAACTTTTCGGTTCAGCCGGATTTCTTGCTCATGTTGCTGTTTAGTCGCCATTTCAATGGCCAGCGCCTGTTCATTTCTATAATAGGCATTGAGCAAACGCATATGCATGGATTCGCGGCTCATACGCGACCGCTCCTGAAGCGCATTAAGGCGTTGCTGGATGATGGATGCTTGCCGGAAGTCGGAAATGGAAAGCAATGCATTGACAGCTTCCCCATAGAATTGAGAAACGGCATAATCGTAATCTCCAAGTTTATCCGATAACAGGATGCCTTCATCGATTGACGCCTGCATGTTGGATGTGTTGCCTGTAGCAGCGGATGCTTTTATGGCTGTTGATAATAGATACAGGCGCGCATCGGGATACTTTTCTATTTGACCATTATTAAACCCCGCCAATATGTGCCAGAGCGTTGAATCAAGTTGCATCGTTTGCAAAAAAGCTTCTGCAAGTGTCCAGTGATTTAGAATGATTGCCCGTTCAGCATGGATCTTTTGTGATGCCGCCATCGCTTTATGGCCAAACGCCAATGCCTGTTGGGGATTTTTAATCCTCAAGTACGTTTCTGCCAAATTTCCCAGCACTTGGTCGTATCGCGAAAGTCTTGGTTTGTTGAGGTTTTCGGGAATCTTCAACAAGGCATTGTTCAGATAAAACAACGCCGAATCGTACCGCTGTGCGTTGAGGTGAATCAGCCCGAGTAGATTGTAAGCATTCCCTTTTAGTGTGTCATTCTGCACTGTTGTTGCAATCTTCAATGCCTCTCCCGCATTTTGCAAACCCTGCTCGTTCAGCGCAGTGTAATACATCACTTCTGCCAAGTAGCTTTGCAAATAATAAACATCGTACGCATTGTGATTTCCTGAAAAACGTTCGAGTGCAGCTATTAATAACTCCTGGGAAGTTTCAAATTGACCTTTATCCATCATCACGGCAACCTTGGTGAGTAAGCTGTCGCAGGAACTGGAAACCGTCTGTGGAGCAGGAATTAGTGCGCGTTCTTCCTCTCTGTTACAAGCAAACAGAAAGAGGAGAAAAACGAACCAAACAAACCGCCTTGCTTTAACGGATAATGTTGTTACGTATCGCTTTGGAGACTGCTTCACTGACGGAATGTACTTGTAATTTATCGTAGATTTTTTTTATGTGCGAGTTGACGGTATGATAGCTGATAAAAATCCTTTCTGCAATCAGCTTATAACTAAGCCCTTCTACAAGTAATTGCAAGATTTCACTTTCTCTTTCCGACAGTCCATATTGATCCGGTCGGGAGTTCTGTTGTTTTCTGAAAAAGTGGAGCACGCGTGTGGCAATGCTCGGTGTCATGGGTGATCCACCCTTGAGGACATCTTCAATTGCTGATATAATCAACTGCGGATCGGTCTTTTTCAGAATATATCCAGAAGCTCCAAACCGCATCGCATCAAAGATTTTTTCATCATCCTCAAAAACAGTCTGCATGATAATATGCACATCCGGAAAATATTCCTTAATAATTCGAACACCCTCAATGCCATCCACTTCAGGCATTTGAATATCCATCAAAACCACATCCGGGAAAAAGGTTTCAATCTGCGCTTTCACATCACTACAGTCCTGAAACTCCCCAACAACCTCCAATCCCTCACTGGATTCAAGTAACATTCGGAGACTTTCACGTCTTCCCGGATTGTCATCGTAGATAAGTATGCGCGTCATCTGACAAAGAACTGCATTATTCATTTCATCCTCAATCCCTATTTCTAGGGAGTCTTACCTATGAAACTGGTTTTTCTCTTCGTGTTATTCATTTACTATTTTTAAAATTGTCCGCCGAGGCTTCCAGTTGGCCTTCTGCTCTGAGTTTATATCGAAAATAATTTTTCAAGTCAACTATCTGACAGATTTAGGATCGGTTATAAACGGATAATGAATGTTGAGATTTGACGAAGTTCAACCTGTTGCGCAGCGAGGAAATCCTATTTTTGTGCAAATTCAGAAAGATGGAAAATCACTCTTTTTTCATGCGTGAAGCTATCCGCCTTTCGCAGCAAGGTATGGAAGCTGGTCATGGAGGTCCTTTTGGTGCCGTTGTCGTGAAAGATGGGCAGATTGTTGGCCGGGGATTTAACAATGTACTCTCGTCCAACGATCCCACCGCACATGCTGAAGTCACCGCTATTCGCGATGCATGCGCTAACCTAAAACATTTTCAGCTCTCCGATTGTATCCTATATACCTCCTGCGAACCCTGCCCGATGTGTTTGGGCGCTATTTACTGGGCAAGACCTAAAGCAGTTTACTACGCCAACACGCGGAAAGATGCTGCTGACATAGGGTTTGACGATGATTTTATTTACGAAGAAATGGCGCTTCCCATAAACGACCGCAAATTACTCCTGCAACCTTTATTGCGGGAAGAAGCGCTGTCTGTTTTTCTACGTTGGAAGGACATGGAGCAGAAGACTCTCTACTGATGAATCGAAAAGAATATTTCATCCTACTCACACTGGCGCTGATTCAGTTCACTCATGTGATGGATTTTATGATCATCATGCCCTTGGGCAACCAGCTGATGCGCCTGTTTGCAATCGATCCGCAGCAGTTTGGGTTTATCGTTTCAGCATACACCATAACCGCCGGTCTCGTTGGGTTTGCCGGTGCTTTTTTTGTCGATAATTTTGACAGGAAGAAACTCCTGCTGTTCAGCTATGCTGGAT
>CALQRR010000147.1 GCA_943333015.1 Chitinophaga pinensis
ATACCATAGGATTCGATCCGTGCGGGTGACTTATCGCCATAGGGGAAATGAGCAGTATCTCCAAAGTAGACCAATGATTCATTCGGAAGCAAATGGTGAATTGCAGCGGCGACCGTTAAGCCGCCAATACCTGAATCAAAAATTCCTATAGGAGCGTTTGGTTGCATATGCAAGAATAAAAAAAGCACCCCAATTGGAGTGCTTTTCGTGCTGTATTTTAAGAAAATTATTGAAGACTCAATTTTTTCTTCACCATGCCGAGGATGTTATCACTTTCCTCCCAGAAGAGTAAAGAACCGGCGGATGTATCAAAGATGTAGGTATACCCATTGTCCTTAGCAACTTGTTCAATGGCTTTTTTTGCTTTTGAAACAATCGGCTCAATCAAACTTTGCTCCTGTTGCTCAAGCGATTGCTGCGCCTGCTGCTGAAAATTTTGAATACGAGTACCCAAACTCCCCAATTCTTCTTCTTTATCTTTCTTTACAAGCTCTGATAATTTGGGAGCTTCAGCTGAATACTTCTCTTGCTTGGTTCTGTACTCTGTCATCATTTCCTGAAGTTGCTTTTCAACATCCTTCGTGATAGAATCCATCCGAGCCGCAGCGGCTTTTCTTTCTGGCATTAAACTAAGCAGTTCTGCAGAGTTAATATGTCCAAATTTGTTCGACTTCTGCGCCAACGCTGGCGTTCCGATCAGAGCAGAGGCTACAATAGCCAGGGCGATCAATTGCTTCATTCTTGCGATTTAAAGTTTGTTATTTCTTTTCTGGTGCTGATGGAGAAGTACCGGTGCCTTTGTCGGTATTCTGGTCATCATTTTTTTGTCCCGGTGTAAAACCCAGTGTCTCCAAAATCTGGTCACTGATATCGTACTTCGGATTTGTAAAAAGCATTGTCAGATCGCTCGATTTATCAAAAACCACAGCGTAATTTTTCGCTGTTGCGATCTCCTTGATGGCGTTGTAAATTTTGTCCTGAACAGGTTTAACAAGATCCTGACGTTTCTTTAACAGATCTCCGCCTTTTCCAAAACGTTGCTTCTGTAACTCTTTCGCAGCTTGTTCCTTATCAATAATCTCATCTTCCCGCTTCTTCTTCATATCATCGGTTAGAAGAATCGATTCTGCTTGAAAATCCTTGTACATTTTGTCAATCTCGCCAAATTTTATCTCTATCTCTTTTTGCCACTGGATAGAAATACGGTCGAGTTGCTGTTGTGCTGATTTGTATTCCGGTAGATTTTCCAGAATATACTGTGTGTCAACGTAGGCAAATTTCTGTGCCGAAACGCCTGTTGTTACTGAGAACAGAACCAAAAGCGTTAAGATGATCTTTTTCATAACCGGCTGAATGGATGGTGCAAAAGTAAACATTTCTCTAAGGGTTTGGAAAGGCTAAAACAACAATCGTGCAAAGCAGCTCGTAGGAATGAAATTAATCGTTTTTTACGTTTCGTTAACACTTTCAGACAACCGCCTAACACATCAATTGAAGTTCTGACCAATGATAAAGTGAAACTGTCCTTTTGCCATTCCAGAATATCCCGGAACATCATCAAAACGGAATCCGTAGTCAAGACCGAGCAATCCAAACATGGGTAAAAATACCCGAACACCAACACCGCCAGAACGTTTGATATTAAACGGATTGAAATCCCTGAAATTCGTCCACGCATTTCCTCCCTCTAAAAAGCCTAGGGCAAAAACGGTTGCGGATGGATTTAAAGAAATTGGGAAGCGAAGCTCCATCGTGTATCGGTTATAGATAGGCGCATCGCCTCCTGTTTGCCCCGTTGAAATAGATCCATCATTGTATCCCCGCAGGCCGACAATCTCAGCGCCCAGAAACTGCGCGCCCCAGGTAAGGCCGCTCAATCCTGTTCCTCCATAACGGAAACGTTCAAAAGGTGACAATCCCTTGTTTTGGTTATAAAAACCGACAAATCCAAAGTTGGCGCGGGTCATCAACACCAATGTGTTTTTGTTGCGCGACAATGGCGTAAACCATTGTGCATCGAATTTCCATTTATGAAATTCCACCCATTTATAGCGTTGCTCCTTGGTTATCAGCTCACTGGCCGGTGTATTGTTGATGAGCGAATACGGCGGTGTAAACTGAACTGACAAGCTGATGATCGATCCTGATTTTGGATAAATAGGCGCATCCACCGAATTACGCGACAAGATGGTTGTCAGACTGAAGTTATTTGCAAAACCATTGCTCAAGTCAAACGCCGTGGAGTTGAGCAATTCATAATACTGAAAACTTACCGTTTGCTGCAACGTGAAAAAATCGTCCGGCCAACGCAGACGACGACCATAACCAACAATTAACCCGGTGTTTTTAGTCAGACTGCGCAGAGGATCATTTTTAGCAGCGCCATTTCCAAAAATGGAATGATAGGCAGTTACCGTTAATGAGTTAGGTTTCTTGCCACCCAACCAAGGTTCGGTAAAGGAAAGATTATAACTCTGAAAAGCACGTCCGGTAGATGATGCGTTGATGGATAAACGCTGACCGTCACCCGAAGGAAGTGGTCTCCAGGCATCTTTTTTCAGAAAACGTCTTGCACTGAAGTTATTGAACGCAAGTCCAAGATTTCCGATGAGTCGTCCAGCACCCCAACCACCCGAAAGCTGCAACTGGTCAGAAGGCTTTTCTTCTACTTTGTATTCGATATCAACCGTTCCATCTTGGGGATTTGGCACAGGATTAACGGACATTTTTTCCGGATCAAAATAGCCCAACTGTGATAAATCCCGTTGTGTGCGGATGATGTCAGAACGACGGAACAACTGCCCCGGACGGGTTCTGATCTCCCGCATGACCACGTGATCGTTGGTTTTATCATTTCCGGTAACCGTTACACGATTGATCCGTGCCTGCTTCCCTTCGTATACGCGCAGTTCAATATCAACTGAATCATTGTCGACAAATGTCTCTACAGGTGTTACCTGAAAAAACAAGTGACCATCATTCATATAGAGTGATGAAACATCTGATTCAGAAGCATTCATGAACAGGTTCTGCTCGAGCGTTGCCTGGTTGTAGATATCGCCTTTCTTAATTCCTAGTATGTCGGTGAGTTGCTTGGAGGTGTATTTGATGTTTCCAACCCAGTTGATGTGACGGAAAAAATATTGCCGCCCTTCATCAATTGTAATGTCAATGTTGATATGCTTGGTATCATATTTATATACGGAATCCTTTGCAATGCGGGCATCTTTAAATCCCTTATCATAATAGATGCTAAGCATTTTGCCCTTATCCTCGAGGTAATTGTCCTCCATGAATTTTGAGGTGCTGAAAATGCTGTACCACGGATTTTCCTTCGTGTTTTTCATTTTCCGCTTCAACTTCCGGTCTGTTACAAACGCATTGCCATTGATGATAATCTCGTGAATTTTCACCCGTTTGTTTTTCGTCACTTCAATATTCATCAACACACCGCCACCAGGAATCGTATCGGCAACAGTGCTTACATTGACTTTCACATTCATGTATCCTTTGTCGATGAAGAACTCTGTAACCGTGTTACGCGTGTTCACCATGAGGTTTTCATTGACTGGTTTCCCACGAATGAGCTTGATTTGTTCACGCAAGTCATCGGCCTCATTCTTCTTCACCCCAACAAAGCGAAACCGCGACAAACGCGCACGTTCCTCTAGAAATATTACGAGATAAATCTTGTCCCCGTCGATGCGGTCAGCTTTCACTTCAATACCTGTAAAAAGGCCTTGCTTCCAGAGTGCTTCAATAGCACTGCTGATACGGTCACCCGGGATCATGATCTTATCCCCTTTGTTCAAACCAGAGAGCAAACGAAGAATATTCTGATCGAGGTTGCTGTTGTCTTTGGTTTGAAAACGGATATCGGCAATCTCGTATTCTTTGGGAGTACCATAGCTGATTACATCCAAGCCAGATTCACCAGGAACCTGAGCAAGCGCTGGCATCATGCTGCTCACAAGAAAAAGCAAGAAGAACAGTTGGGCGATTCTTTGCATCATGATTGGGACTTCAGTTGTTCGCTTGTCTTTCCAAAACGGCGTTCCCGGTTTTGAAAGCTGACAATAGCATCGTAAAGATCTTCTTTGCGGAAATCCGGCCATAGTTTATCGGTAAAATACAACTCCGCATAAGAGATCTGCCAAAGCAAAAAGTTACTGATGCGATGTTCTCCGGATGTACGAATGAGTAATTCCGGATCAGGCATTCCGGCGGTGGTTAAATGATTGGCAATTGTCTTTTCGTCAATTGCTTCGGGCTGAATGGTTCCTTGCTTTACCTGATGTGCAAGTTGCTTCATGGCCTGGGTAATTTCCCAGCGAGCACTATAGCTGAGTGCCAAAACTAATGTCATCCGCGTATTCCCTGCAGTCTTCTGCTTGGCTTCTTCCAATTCCCTGCGGCACTTAGAAGGCAATGCATCGGTATCTCCAATAGATTCGAGTCGAATGTTGTTATCCATCAACGTCTTGGTTTCTTTGCTAATTGTACTAACAAGCAACGTCATCAAAGCATTGATTTCATATTTCGGACGGTTCCAGTTTTCTGTCGAAAAGGCATACATGGTGAGGTAGGAAATCCCTAGCTCAGCAGAAGCTTCTACAGTTTCCCGCACAGCTTTTACACCACTTTCATGTCCAAACGTACGTAGTTTACCTTGCATCTTTGCCCAACGGCCATTTCCGTCCATGATAACGGCAATATGCTTCGGTAGTGTATTCGGATTGATATCTTCTTTATTCGCCATCAGAGCAATGGGCCGTTATAGTTCGAACGGCATTAACGCGCAAAGATAACGGTTTACTTGTAAGCAGGACACTCTGCTTTTCGAGGAACGATTTTATACGTAATCGATAGCCCTGCAAAGGAATACCAGTCTTTGTTTGTGGCATTTCCACGCTGACGACCGGTATTGGATTTGCCAGGATTAACCAGTGATCGATCTGCCAATACAGCCGCCAATTCACCATTGGTTGCAAACAATACATCCGGATCGGCATACGTTGAACTCACATCGTCGAGGTAATCGGTAAATGTTTTGCGCATGCCCCATTCCAGACTAAATCCAAGTCGGTTGAACGCATGAAATTTCACACCTACACCAAATGGAATGGCCCCACCAATCAAGGAATAGGGTTTTCTGCTGGCATACGTGGTAGAACCCTGACCTTCTGTGCCAAGAGGTTGTAAGGCAATCCAATCGTCTTCATATTCTGCTTTGGGATTGAATCGAAATAATCCTAATCCACCAAAAATATAAGGGGTAGCGGGCGTTTCAGGATTGCCTATCTCGTAATTGAAGAAATTGAATTGTAGCGTACCGGCAAACTCAATAATCTGAGAACGGA
>CALQRR010000148.1 GCA_943333015.1 Chitinophaga pinensis
AATGTATGCCAGAAGAACAGTATACGATGAGGATTACCTCCCTGAAATCGTGAACCATAAACAACATCTGCGTAACCATCAGTAATTGGCTTTAGGAGAAGGTTGAATTCTTGTGGATCATACTCAAGATCAGCATCCTGGATTATTAAGAGATCTCCAGTGGCTTTCTGAATTCCGGTATGAATTGCAGCACCTTTGCCTTGATTTAATTCATGCTTATAATATTCGATATTCAAATCAGGATACTCACTGATGTATTTAAAAATAGAATCTTCGGTATTGTCGCTTGAACAATCATTAACAATAATAACTTGTTTTTTAATATTACAAATAAGAACAACCTCTCTTACCTTATTTAAAATCAGGTGAATAGTAGCTCCTTCATTATACGCTGGAATAATAATTGAAAGTAGTTTGAAATCCATATTTTTTGAAATGCGGAATTAATAACTCTTCCCGTTCAAGACGAAAAGATATGAAAAGTCAATATTAACCAACTGTATTGACATAAACAACAAAGCCCCAAAAAAGGGGCTCTGCTGATATTTACAACAACCAACCTAATTTCAACTTAAGATTTCCTTTACCAAAGTAGAGATGAGTTTTCCATCGGCTCGGCCTGCGAGTCTCTGTGATGCTGCTCCCATTACTTTCCCCATGTCTTTCACAGAAACAACGCCCAATTCAGACGCAATTTCCCGGAGGACAACACGAACCTCATCAGGAGAAAGTTGCTCAGGTAAATATTTCTCAATAATATCTGCCTGAAACGTTTCCGATTCAGCCAGTTCGGGACGATTCTGCTGGATGTATATCTCCGCAGACTCGCGACGCTGTTTCACCAGTTTCTGGAGAAGCTTCAGCTCAATATCAACACTAAGCTCCGCACCAACTTTTTCAGTCTTAGCCAAAAGGACAGCTGATTTAACGGCACGTAATGCCTCCAGCTTTTCTTTCTCCTTGGCAAGCATTGCTGCTTTAATATCTGCACTGATTTTTTCTTCCAAACTCATGGCGTACGTTTTAGTATGATGATTAATCCACGTTATCGTGAAGAAATGAATTGTTCGGACGAATTTCCAGTTTCTTATCTTCCGGATTCTCGCTCAATGTGTAACGGGAAATACTGGAATCTGAAGATGAATCTACTTGTTGCAAATGCACATTCCGACGACGAAATGCTGGCACACTTTCAAGATCAGCAACCGGAGAAGGCGTCTTTAGCTTAATGCTTAGTCGCTTCAGGTTTTCCATGCGCTCAATAGAACGACGAACATGCTCGTTTTCTTCTTCCTGAGCAGGTGTTAATTCCGGAACTGTACTCAATGTAAATACCAATTCAGGACGATCGCTTCCGTCTACCATCAGTTCTTCATCCTGATCACGTTTTGCTTCAGGAGAAACCGTTGGTGCAGAAGTAACCTCCGAACGGGATGGTGTTTCCTTCACCTGAGGACGCATAGTATTAATAGACTCGTCAAAATTCAACACTTTGCGTTCTTCTTCTACCTGTCCAGTCAAAATGCCTGTTGCAACAAGTGTTACACACACTGAACGCCCTAAGGATGTGTCATGAGAAGTTCCCATAATCACATTCGCATCCCAGCCTGCTTCTTCTTGCATATGGTCCATCAAATCACCTACCTCATCCATCATAATGTCTTCGCCATATGCGATGTTCACCAAAATGTGTTTTGCTCCGCGGATGCTGCTGTCATTAAGCAATGGAGAAGAAAGTGCAGTTTTCAAAGCGCGCATAGCAGCACCTTCACCATCGGCCAAAGCAGATCCCATAATTGCAGAACCTCCATCTTTCATCACCGTGTTTACATCAGCAAAATCGACGTTGATCTGTCCTGGAACAGTAATGATCTCAGCAATGCCTTTTGCAGCAGTAGTCAGTACATTATCTGCTTCTGCAAAAGCAGCCGTCAGACCAAGATTTCCAAATATCTCGCGAAGCTTATCGTTGGAAATTACAAGAAGTGTATCCACACTCTTGCGTAATTGCTCAAGACCGTCTTCTGCTTGTTTACGGCGTTTCTTACCTTCAAAAGTAAACGGAATGGTTACAATCCCAACGGTGAGAATGCCCATTTCGCGGGCAGTTGCGGCAATAACTGGTGCAGCACCGGTTCCAGTTCCACCACCCATACCTGCAGTCACAAAAACCATTTTGGTCTCGCGTCCAAGGATGTCTTTTAGTTCATCAATATTTTCAATCGCAGCATTTCTTCCCACTTCAGGAATAGAACCGGCTCCGCGACCTTCTGTCAACGTTAATCCCAACTGCACTTTTGTCGGGATTGCGCTGGCATCAAGTGCCTGTTGATCTGTGTTGCAGATAATAAAATCCACTCCGCGGATACCCTGACGGAACATGTGGTTTACTGCATTGCTTCCGCCGCCACCGACGCCTATCACTTTAATGATGGAGTTTTGTGCGTTTTGCGGGAGCTCAAAGGTCATGTTGATCTCTTTCTTCTCACTCATGGCTGTTGTGTGTTAGTTGTGTTGTTGTATGTGTTGTTGTGTTGTACATAGTTGTCAGGAGTATTGAAACTCAGGCATTGCGTTCGTTGTCATCATCGAAGAAATTCTTCGTCTTAGCAAAAATGGCATCAAAGAATCCTCCCGGTTTTGGTGGTTTCGGCTTCTGTCCCATTTGTTGGAGATCTTCGCGCAATCGTTTGCTGTCACTCAATTCGAAACCTTTTATCACCAGCCCTACCGATGTCGCAAACATGGGAGAGGCAATTTCTTCGGATGCTTTTGACAAATGCTCATTGGGATAACCAATACGGGTGTCCATGCCGGTCATGTATTCAATCAACTGCGAAACATGCTTCAGCTTTGCGCCTCCACCCGTTACAACAATTCCCGCGATCAGCTTTTTTTCGTATCCCGAATTCTTAATCTCATAGTAGATGTGTTCGATCACATCTTCCATACGCGCCTGAATAATGTTGGCAAGATTCTTCAAGCTAATTTCCTTCGGTTCACGTCCCCGAAGTCCAGGAATAGAAACAATCTCATTCTCTTTACTCTCACTAGCCAGCGCCGAACCAAAACGGATTTTCAACATTTCCGCCTGATCCTTTATGATGGAACATCCTTCCTTTATATCCTCTGTAATGATATCTCCTCCCAAGGCAATCACGGCAGTATGACGAATAATGCCATCCTGAAAAATCGCAATATCAGTGGTCCCTCCACCAATATCCACCAAAGCCACTCCGGCTTCTTTTTCCTCCTTACTCAAAACAGCCTCCGCAGATGCCAAAGGCTCGAGAATAAGTCCAGTTGCTTCCAGGTTAGCACGATTAACACATTTATACATGTTTTTTGCTGCCGCAATCTGACCGGTAATGATGTGAAAATTGGCTTCCATGCGGATACCACACATCCCAATCGGTTCTTTGATACCTTTCTCGTTGTCGATGATATATTCCTGGGGCAATGCATGAATAATCTCTTCGCCGGGTAACATCACCAACTTAAACATATCTTGTGTCAACGCATCCACATCGGCTTGCGTAATCTCTTGCTCGTAGTTGCTGCGCATGAGCACACCATGATGCTGAATGGATTTGATGTGCTGACCAGCAATGCCAACATTCACCAATCGGATATCGACACCCGAAACATTTTCAGCTTCTTCCACAGCTGCGCGAATGCTTTGAACTGTCCGCTCGATGTTCGATACAACTCCGCGCTTCACTCCTATAGATGTGGATTTTCCATACCCGAGGATTTCTATCTTCCCGTGTTCGTTCCGTCGGCCAACCATGGCGACAATCTTGGTAGTACCAATATCTAGTCCGACTATGATTTCAGAGTCCATGATTCAGTTGGTTTTTTTGGTACAAATGATTTGATTGTTGTATTTAAGATTCAAAGCACTGTATGTGTCCCAGCCCGCTAGCGGTAAGCCTTTGGAATAAAACAGCCTCAGTCGCTTGAATTTTTCTTCGATATCGTTTACATCACCGATCAGAATGCTGGAAGGCCCCATGTTGGGCACCATCTCCAAATCTCCATCGGGCCGAACAACCACTTGCTCCATCTGAGCCCAAATAAATGTATCTCGGCGAGCCGCCATGGCCAACACATACAAATCATCTGTGATAGAATTTGCAGCAAGACTGTCATTTTCCTGAACATCTTTAACACTCATGCTAAGCTTGTAGTACGGATCGGTAATCGCCCCTGTGGCAACAGGAACACGTGCTGTAAAACGTGCAATCAAAGGCATGTAACGCCCCTTATCATCAATGTAATAGCTTTCGCTAAATGTGTCAATAATTCGAATAACTGGTGTCCGTTGAAGGATGTCCATGCACAAAACGCCCATGGGATTGTAGTAAACATCTACCTCCTGAACAGCAGGATGCTGTAGCAGTTCGGTTTCAATCTCAAGTAGGTTTACGGTGGTTGCTTTTACACTATCAATGCGGATACCTTTGACTTGCAACAATTCATATACATCTTCATCTACGATAAACTGCATCGAGGAATCGCCCAGAATAGAGACTTTACTTTCGATACACATGGCAGCATGTCGTTGCTGATTGACAAAGCCAAAAAGCACAATTACCGCCAACATACTGACGCCCCAAAGGATCATTCTCACCAGCCGCTTTTTCATATTGCGGAAGGTGTTTGTAAGAGGCGATCGTGGAGTGGTTCCACCAGCATATCAATATCACCGGCGCCCAGTGTTAGAAGGACTTCCGGTTTATGTGTGGCTACGTATTCGACCAATTCATCTCGCCTGAGCAGGGATTTTGCTGAACACGTGATTTTTTCCAATAAAACATCAGAAGAAACCCCTTCAATCGGTTGTTCCCGTGCTGGATAAATATCCAGTAATACAACCTCGTCTAAAAGTGAAAGGCTTTCGGCAAACGCATCCAGAAAATCGCGTGTGCGGCTGAAAAGGTGTGGCTGAAAAACACCCAGCACGTTTTTACCCGGATAAATTCGTTTTACCGAACTGATACATGCTCTTAGCTCCTCCGGATGATGGGCATAATCATCAATAAAAACAAAATCTTTTTCACGGATGATGTATTCGAACCGACGCTTTACGCCTGTAAAACTTTCTAATCCAGCACGAATCTGCGCTTCATCCAAACCATTCTCATACACAGCAGCAATCGCCGCCAAGGCATTTTCCACATTGTGGAATCCGGGTAGACCTAAAGTCAACCCGCGCATGAGATGATCGTTGTAACGCACATCAAACCGATAGCGATCACCTTCCGCAACACAGTTTTCCAACCGCACATCAGCAGGAAGTTCGGTGTGATAGGTAATGGCTATATGGTAAAGACGTTCCGGTAAATC
>CALQRR010000149.1 GCA_943333015.1 Chitinophaga pinensis
TACAGCGATACGCAGGTTTTGCGTGATGCATCCGGAACGGTGAGTCATCTGGAATTGGATGATGCTAAAACTTGGTTGTATGTGGTGGATAATGGGCATCAACGCGTGTTCAGAATGAACATCACCACGGGCGTATTTTCAGCGGCATTGCCTGCCTACGGTCCACATGAGATCATGGCCGAATACCTGACTAAGACGGGCTATGTGTGGGAAAATGTGGTCAGCTCCGGTTTGCAAGATCCTGCGGGAATTGCCCTTTCCGGAAACCGCATGGTCATTACTGATCATCATACAAACGAAATCATTTTGTACGACATCAGCAGTGTGCCAGCCACCGAATTGCGTCGGATTGCTACCGATGGTCAAGGGCTTATGGGGATCACCATCGGTCCCGACGGGTTGTTGTATTACGTTGAAAATACGGGAAATAAAGTCGTTCGGTTGAATCCCGATGAGACACCGCTTTCACTCGGAATGCATGAAAATTCGGATCTCCAAATCTTCCCGAATCCATCGAACGGGCTGCTCGGTATTTCTTCTGCCGGAGGCGATAAAAAATTGCACCTAGAAGTACTCTCGGCCAACGGCCAGCGCATCATTCATTTTCAAACAGAGAGCGGTAAGATTTTCGATACCGGATTACCTGCTGGTTTTTATATTTTAAGGATGTTGGATGAACAAGGGAATGAACTCAAACGTTGCCCTTGGGTGATTGCACAGTGAGCGTAATCCGGATTCCATCTTTAATTAATTTTGAATTTCAAATCGATAGCATGTTTCGTAAAACCCTTCCTGTTTTTTTTCTGGTGCTGACCCTATGGAGCAGTTGTAAAAAAGAGGAAACGCCCGATCATAATCATGATCCCATTAGTACATCGGGTACTGCTGCTATTCATGTAGAAAATGTTGTTGGCACAGAAGCCCTTCAGCTAGGTGTTATGCAGTATAAAAATGCGTCTGCCGATTCCTTTCAGGTGGATCTGCTAAAGTATTATATCAGCAATTTCGAATGGATTCGGGATGATGGAACTTCTTATAAATCGCTTAATTATCAATTGATTAACGCTTCCAATGTTTCGAGCCTTGATTTTCAACTTGATCAAATCCCGAACGGCACCTATACCGGGCTAAAGTTTTATTTGGGAGTGGATTCATTGAGCAATCATACACTTACCAACAGTGCTGCACTGGATGCATCTTCAGGCATGATCTGGAATTGGAATACCGGCTATATTTTCTTCAAGCATGAAGGGAAGTATGTCGATTCAACGGGTGTACATCAACCCTTGCTTTTCCATTTCGGAACCGATCGCGCACTGGCCGAAGTCACGCTTCCGCTCAACAATCTGGTGTTTAATTCGAACAGCCGGAATGTGGTGTTAAAACTTGATTTGGCTCCGTTATACGGATCTCCCAATGCTATCGATTTCAACATTTGGCATAACAATCAATCGCTTACCACCCAGGAGTTCCCTTGGTTGGATGCAATGAAACAAAATTTCTCATCAAGCTTTTCCGTCAGCATTCCATGAGCATTCAGGTCACATTTACCTTGCGTTTGTTGGGTTTCATTGGGGTTTTCCTGATGTTATTTCAAGGGTGTGCCAAGGATGAACAAATCGTTTCCACTCAAATATCCGGCCCCACACCTTACACGCTGGTAATTCCTCCAGGGCTTCCTGCCATGGTAATTCCTGCCAACAATCCAATGACTGTGGAAGGTGTTGCATTGGGGAAGAAATTGTTTTTCGATCCCATCCTTTCTGGCGATAATTCCATTTCCTGCGGAACGTGTCATTTGCAGCAGTTTGGCTTTACCGACAGTCTACGCCAATTCAGTACCGGGATCGATCAGATTGCTGGAAACCGCAATTCGATGCCCATTATGAATTTGGGTTGGGAGCGTAATTTCTTCTGGGACGGCGGCGCTTCCAACCTCGAATCGCAGGTTATCGGACCAATTGAAAACCCGATTGAGATGCACGAAACGTTGTCCAATGCCATCGCAGAGCTCAATGCGCATCCCGAATATCCGCAACTTTTCGAAAAAGCATTTGGTTCTTCTACTATCATAACCTCCAATTTGATAAAAGCCATTGCCCAGTTTGAGCGCACGTTGATTTCCGGAAATTCGCGGTATGATAAACATGCACAGCATGCACTTTCGCTTACCGATCAGGAAATACGGGGCATGAATGTTTTTACCGATTTCGACAAAGGCGACTGCGCACATTGTCATGTTTTAGGCAGCACGTTTACCGATCATGAATTCCGGAACAACGGCCTGGATGTGGTATCGGAAGATCTTGGCAGAGGGCGGATTACACTCAATCCATCCGATAACGGAAAATTCAAGACACCAGGATTGCGAAATATTGCTGTAACCGGACCGTACATGCATGACGGACGTTTCGCAACGTTGGAACAGGTGATTGAGCATTACAACAATGGCATTCAGCCGCATCCCAATCTCGATCCACGACTTGCTGAAATGCCGGCCGGACGCATGTCAGCGCAGGATGTAGAAGACATTATTGCCTTTTTGCATACCCTTACCGACACCGAGTTTTTAACCAACCCAGCCTTCCAAAAACCATGAAACTAACGTTCTTCCTTCTCACAGCAGCGCTGGCTTTTTTTGCTGCGTGTTCAGGCGTTTCCACTCCGCCATCGGCTAAAACAGCTGAATTTAAAGTATGGGGAAATTGTGGCATGTGTAAAAAGACCATCGAAGGTTCCCTGAAAGAGAATACAGGCATTCTCAAAGCCGACTGGGATACTAAAACGAAGCAGATGACCGTGAGCTTTGATACATTGAAGACATCGCTGTCTGATATTCAGTTAAGCATTGCAAAAGCAGGTTACGACAATGTTGCCTTTGTAGGTGATTCTGCCGCGTATGCCGGTTTGCACGAATGCTGCCAGTACACCCGAAAATAACCGTTTCTGTTTCTATAGGTTATTCTGCCCAGTTGCTTGTAAAGCGGAATGTACTGCCGTCGAAGAGACCTTTGTCGCTCAGTTTCAGCTGCGGAATCACGAGCAGTGCCATGAACGAAAGTGTCATAAACGGAGCACGTAGCGGACTGCCAAGTTTTTCTTTTACAAACGCATCCAGATGGATGTACCTTCTGGCCACTTCCCAACCATCGTCGTTGCTCATCAATCCGGCAACCGGTAGAGCGAGCACATGTTCTTCGTCCTGATCAAGCGCGCACAAACCACCCTGACTGATCATGAGCAGGTTGATGGCGCGAACAATTTCCTCATCTGAACAACCGGCTGCAATGATGTTATGGCTGTCGTGAGAAACTGTTGAAGCGATGGCACCTTTTTTCAATCCTAGATTTTTGATGAAAGAAACGGCTGGAGGAGCATCGTGGTAACGGTTTACGACAACAATTTTCAGAATATCCTGATCGGGCTGACTGACCACATTGGCTTCGGCATTGCAGCGGGCGGGCAGATGTAATTCACGGGTGATGAGTTGCCCTTCGAGTGCTTCGATGACACGCAAATGCCCTTCCTGCGCCTGAAGGAAAATTTCATCCGTGCTGACCGTACGGCTATGGAAGCGGTTTTCGGGAACTTCCTGATGATGGTGAATGTTTGTTTTTCCATGAGCAGCAACCTGCTCCCCTTGAATCCAGGTGCCGAGAATGTTGAAGTTTTCGATGGAGTCAATTTCAATGAAATCCGCAGCATCGCCCAATTGCAACATGCCCACAGGTAAATTGTAGTGCTGTTTTACATTCCACGAAGCTGCACGAAGCACATCAAATAAGTTATATCCAAGTGCTAGCGCGCGTTTTACCTGAACGTTGATATGTCCTTCGAGCAGGTTATCGGGATGTTTGTCATCGCTGCAGAGCATGACGTTTTCGGGGTGACTTCCAAGAAGCGTGTGTAAGGCGTCGAAATTGCGGGCAGCGCTGCCTTCGCGGATCTGGATGAACATGCCCGCTTTGATTTTATCGAGCGCTTCCTCGAGCGTGAAACATTCATGATCGGTCGTAATACCGGCAGATGCATAGCGCATGGCTTCTTCTCCACGTAATCCAGGAGCATGCCCATCGACTGGTTTTCCGCACCGTTTCGCTGCAGCAATCTTGGCCAGCATATCGGGATCCCCGTTGAGCACACCTGGATAATTCATTACTTCCGCTAGGTACCATATATCCGGACGTTTGAGCAAGTATTCTACCCCCTCCGGGCCGATCGTGTCACCGGCTGTTTCAAAAACCGTTGCAGGAACGCAGGAAGGAGCACCGAAGAAAAAGTGAAACGGCACTTTAGCCGCATTTCGCAGCATATATTCTACCCCAAATACCCCGAGCACATTGGCGATCTCATGCGGGTCGGAAATGGTACCCACCGTGCCATGTACCACTGCCATCCGCGCAAATTCTGATGGAATAAGCAGACTGCTTTCCACATGCACGTGTGCATCAATAAATCCGGGGAGTAAAAACGTAGTACACGCCTCATCCGTTGCCGGAGTAATACGCGTGATGATGCCATTTTCAATTTCAAGGGTTTGAGGCAGTATGGTCTGTTTTAACAGATCAATGCACTGGGCTGTGATACGGAATGTATTGGTAGTGGCCATTTGCCAAACCTACTATCTTCAGAGCAATTCCCCTGCATTGCGGTTCAATCATTTTCAATTTGAACTTTTTTATGGTTGATAACGAGGTGGTTGTTTCTACATCAGAACTTTTTTTCTTTTACCTTGCATAAGATTCTTTTTCTAACGAATGCCTATGCTACACATGTCTACTTTCTACAATCGAGTTGTGTTTTTATTGATGCTCATAGCTTTTTCATCTGCTTGGGAATCAACAATTCATGCACAAACAAGTATTTCCGTTCAGGTGGTTGATTCCAATTTGGTTTCCTGTCAGAACGATGGTTTTGCATCGCTGAATATCAGTGGTGGTGTTGGTCCGTATACGGCCTATTGGCTTCGCTATAACGATGGAATTAATCCTCCAGGCCCTTCTGGAAGTTTACAAATAGACACCGTTGCCATTGGCACAAGCGCCACAGGATTGGCACCGGGCTATTATCAAATTCATGTATATGATTCATCAACGCCCACTCAACTCATGGGCTATTCTGGTGTATTCATTCAAGGGGCGTTTCAGATTTCTCAGAACATCACACCTGCCACGTGCAGCAATGCGGATGGAATTATCCGTTTGACAGCAATTAATACTGTTGGACCATATGATTTCGAATGGAGTACCGGTGTTCAACATTTAGGATTGGCTAGCGGAGTGGATTCGGTGTCTCAAGTTGCTGCCGGCACCTATTCGTGCATCGTGACAAACGGAA
>CALQRR010000150.1 GCA_943333015.1 Chitinophaga pinensis
CTTGGTATGTCGGCATTGAGGACAGTTTTGCCCCGTGGGTGGGCGCTTTGGTGCAGGATCTGAATCAGCCGATTGTGTATTTAGCGGATTCGGGTATGGAAAACGAAGTAGTCACCCGCTTGGCACGTGTGGGGTACGACAATGCATTCGGATATCTCAAAGGCGGCATGCATAGCTGGAAAGCAGCTGGAAAAGCGGTAGAAACGTTGCGAGAAATAGACGCTGAAGACTTTGCTCACTTGTATAGTAAAGAACCTTTGAATTTGCTGGACGTCCGTCGGAAAAGCGAGTTTATGTCCGAACATTTGGTAGGAGCAGCGAATTTCCCACTCGATTTTATTCATCGGATACTCCACACACTCGATCGTGATAAAACCTATTATGTGCATTGTGCCGGTGGGTATCGTTCGGTGATTGCTACGTCGATTCTGATGTCAAAAGGCTATCGCAAAGTGGTGAATATTCGCGGAGGTTATAAGGCGTTGAGCACAACAGGACTAAAACACACCGCGTATGTTGAGCCGAAAAGCATGCTTTAAAATTCACTCACCATTCAAGGGGCCTCAGCAGAAATGTTGGGGCTTTTTTTTTAATTACGAATTACGAATTACGGATTAGGAATGGCAAGCAATTACCATCTTTCCTATATTTAGATTCAATTCACTGCTGCATGAGAGTCCTTTTTACATTCCTGTTTACTGTTTGTTTGACGGCTCTTCAGGGGCAAATCGTTTGCAATCAGAATGGTAATCTGATCATTTATTCCAATTACGATGGCGGTATTGTAACGATAAACGTTGATCAAAATATTCCGAATCTTAAAATCGGGATTTGTACATATGAACCGGTACAAGTAACATTCACTGGGCCGTTTGTGGGCAATGTAACAGAGGTGGTGTATGGTGGATTTAATTCCATACAAGGAAGTGATAATTGTCTATTGGGTGATTTCCCGACCAGCATAACAGGGGTAGATGCTTCCATTGTTTCCATCAATACCTATCCGGCTGTTGGCTATCCGAATCCGAATGGATGGCCTAATTTGGTTGGTGTTATAGGTGCGTGCAGTTCTACGCAGAATGCTGGCGGTGCCAACACGCCCGATCAGGTGGTCTATTATTTTGAGCAAGTTACCGGTGGAATATTTTATGCCCATCTGACGCAATACAATTGTTGGATCAATACCGTGTACAACGTATCGGATGGGGGGAACTGCTGTGTGGTTCCAACATCGAGTTGTGTTGCTCCCCTTGCCGATGCCGGTGCGGAGGTAACAATTTGTCCTGGCGGCTCTGCCAGTATTGGTGGCGCTCCCACTGCCAGTGGTGGTAGCAGTAGCAACTACACCTACAGTTGGTCACCCGCAGCTGGTCTCAGCGATCCTACGGTTGCGAATCCGGTTGTCAGTCCCTTGAGTGACCAAACCTATACCGTTACCGTGAGCAACGGAAATGTGAATTGCAGCTCTACTTCGAGTGTAGATGTTAGCATTGGAAGCACGCAAACGTTGCCGGTAACGGTGATCGGATCGTTGCTTTTATGTCCGAACGAAACCCTGGAGCTGCAAGCCGATCCCGGTTTTACCAATTACCTGTGGAACACTACTGAAACATCTTCCAGCATTGTCGTTTCGGCAGCTGGATCGTTTTCTGTTTCTGCCGAAAGCGTGACGGGTTGTCCGGCTGTTTCGGCGGTGTATACCGTTACCCAAGATGTCCCATTTGCTGTTTTGGTAACTCCTTCGGAGGATGTTCAATTGTGTGGTAACGAAACTGTTTTACTCAGTGCTCAAGCTGGATTAAGCAATTATGTGTGGTCGAATAATGTCACGGGTGCTTCATTGTTGGTTTCGCAATCGGGCGGCTATTCGGTCAGTGCCGAAAATGTCAACGGTTGTCCGGGGACTTCTGCAATTGTCACAGTTCAGGTTGATCCCGCACCTGTGTCTTCCTTTGTTTACAACCAGCTGGATGAATACACGGTTCAGTTTACGTGTACCGATCCCAATGCCACGGCCTGGCTTTGGGATTTCGGTTCGGGGAATACCAGCACGGTAGAAAATCCGCAGTATGATTTTCTGTTCGATAATGACTGGCCGGTATCGCTCATTGTCACAAACGCCTGTGGTTCGGACACGTTGAATGAACTGGTTACGGTGATAAAAAGCGGCATTCGGGAATTGTTTGATACACCCATCCGACTGATATCCGGAGCCGATTATATCCAGCTCATGGGAAATGCTACGGAGCCGATTGATGTGCAGATTGCTGTATATACGGCATTGGGGCAACGGATGGAAAGTCAGACTCGTCAGTTAAAATCGGAGTGGCAGATTACATTTTCTACGGCTTCCTATTCTGCTGGAATCTACTTAATTGTACTCCATTCAAATGCCGGTAACGCATATGTGAAATGGGCAAGAAAATAATCTGCTTAAGTCAAAGCTTAACACCTTCAACTTTTGATCATTCTTGCAAGAGGCCGTTTTATCAATGTTGAATTTCAAACCTCAAATCATACATGCTACCACCGTTGTGCACATCTTCGATTCCGGATGCTTTAAGAATCTGATACGCTATGGCACTTCGCACACCAGATCGGCAATATAAAATCACCGGAGCGCTCATGCCATTGATTTCATGAACATGATTGGCAATAATTTCAACGGGAATATTAACGGCTGTCGGTAGCCGCTCTTCTCCATATTCTTCAGGACTTCGCACATCAATAAATGTTGCCTCTGGATTCTTACTTAATTCGGAAAGGTTTGCCATAAAAAAACATTTAGCCGAGAAAAATAGAAAGAATACAAATTCGCTTAACGTGACTTTTGTCACAAGCGGCTCATGGAGCGCATCATACTTGCACTTTGCGTGAATTTAATTATATATTAAAGAAATTTTAATCTCGAAGGAGGTCCAGGTTTTTGATTTCGATGTGGTCTTTCTGCATCAGCACCACCCCTTTTTCATTCAGCTTTTTAAGAAGACGGGAAATCACTTCACGTGAGGAATTAAGCTCTTGAGCAATTTCGGTGATGGATGTTTTGAGGATAGTGGATTTATGAGTATCCCGAAAACGTTTCAGATAAAACACGAGTCGCTCATCCATGTTCCTAAAAGCCACATGATCTACTGTCTGAAGCAATTCTTCGAAACGGGAACGGTAGTTTTCCAGAACGAAATAATACCAGGTTTTAAAGGCACTCATCCAGTCGTCCATCACTTCCAGTGGAATGGTGAGCAGCTCTACCGATGATTCGGCTTTGGCCATTAGCTGACTCGCCTGAAAGCGTGCTGCGCAAATCATAGACAAGGCACAGGCCTGACCAGCTTCTAAGTAATACATGAAAAACTCGTTGCCATCGTCGTCTTCACGATACACCTTTACGGTTCCACTTAAAATGAGAATTACATGGCGAAAATGCTGACCGGTTTTCATGAGCATTTCTCCCGCGGGGACAACTTTTACCTGCCCCACTTCAGCAATCTTTTCAATTAGTTGCGGCTCAAAAGACGAATACGCTTGTTTGATTCTTTCAATGTCTACCATACGATGCAAATGTGACAATTTCTTTTCTTTCTATCAATGAAATAGTCGATTGGAGTTGTCTTATCATTGAATCTCAGCATCCTGTATATTCGCAGTTCTAAGCACCATTTATGACCATTGAGGAAGTACTTCAGGAATTGAAAGCCATGGGATCTGAGCAAACACGGAAGATTTTCGCCAGCCATGGCGCACCGCTCGACACGTTGTATGGGGTGAAGGTAGGGGATATGAAAAAGCTCCTTAAACCTTTGAAAGGACAACAGGAGATTGCCTTGGCGCTGTATGAAACGGGCATTTCCGATGCTATGTATTTGGCGGCGTTAGTGGCGGATGGACGGCTTATGACACGCACGCAGTTGGATCACTGGGCTGCATCCGCCTCCTGGCATATGATCAGTGAATATTCGGTTGCCTGGGTGGCATCTGAAAGTCCGTTTGCTCTGGAGCTGGCGCTGAAATGGATCGATGATCCGCGGGAGCATGTTGCTGCTGCGGGGTGGAATACGTTGAGCAACTCTTTGGCCATGCTGCCCGATGGTCAGATTGACCGATCGCACATGGTGGATCTTCTCAACCGCATTGTGCGCGCTATTTCGACAGCTCCTAATCGGGTTCGCTACTGCATGAATGGATTTATTATTTCACTTGGTGGTTATGTGCGTGATCTTTCACCCGAAGCAATTGCTGTGGCAAAAAAAATTGGGAAGGTGGAAGTACAAATGGGAAAAACATCCTGTAACGTGCCGGATGCCGTGGCATACATTCAGAAGATGATTGATCATGGACCGGTGAAAAAGAAGAAAACGGCAAAGTGTTGAGGGGAATTTATATTCCTATGTTTACGTGCGAATGAAGCAAATCTCATCAGCAACGATTTCCCCTTACGATCAATTCGTCCAGCGAAAAAAGATCAAATACCAGTATGATTTCTTGCTTTATTCAACACATTATCCTGAATATTTCCGCATGCAGATTTCTAGTGGCCCTTGCGTGAATTTCTTAAACCAAAGGATGCTGAGAGCGATACAGACCAGGTAAAATCCGGTTGCGTAAATCCCAATAAAAACTGGCGTAGCTGGAATCTGACGGGTTAATAATCCGGTATAGGTTTGATGGCTGATGAGCGTAAAAAACAACATTCCAACAGTAATGTGAAATACATAAAACGATAAGGACATCCGACCGGATTGTGCCAATGTGGTGATGAGTGTTTGTGTTGGGAATTTCTCAGTGATATACACACATGCAGAAATCATCATGGCTGCAAAGCTGCCTGTGAGAAGCATAAAGGGGAGATATGCGGGAAAATATTCGCTCTGTATGTAGTGAATCCAAAATGTATGTGTGACGAAATTATCGGCCCATAGGCGAAGTCCTTCCACGCCAATAAAAACAAGCAGCCCGAATCCAAAGAAGTACTTTTTAATGGTGGGATTTTTCCAATCTAACCGCCCGGCAAACATGCCAAACAGAAAGTACGCGAGCCAGGGAAAAATGGAATTCCAACCGTTATACAAGGTGTTGCGCAAGAATCCGACGGGAGTCCAGAAATCCGCATATTCAAATGTTTCGAAATTCCAGCTGGTATCAATCGGGATGATGAACAGCAAGAGATGAAAAACAAGAATGGCACCAGCGGCGATCCACAAATACATCTTTTTAGGCACGAACAGCAAGAACGCCGCGATGTGCAGATAACCTCCATAAAA
>CALQRR010000151.1 GCA_943333015.1 Chitinophaga pinensis
AATCGAAATGGCTCCCGGGCGCCCCATCTACCTGTTCGACACCTTTGAGGGCTTTGCTCCTGCTGATCTGTCGCAGGAACCGCATACAGATGAACGCTACACCAGCAGCAATTTTGCGGATACCAGTTATGCCTCCGTTCAAAAACGTTTCAGCGCATACGAGCAGGTGCATATTGTTCCGGGCTTTTTTCCAGATTCGGCACAAACTGTTCCTGAACAGCAGTATGCGTTAGTGCATTTGGATGCCGATCTTTTTGAGCCTACCCGAGCTGGTCTGGAGTATTTTTACCCGAAATTATCGCCGGGAGGTATCCTCCTTGTGCATGATTACAATCACAGTTGGGAAGGCGTGCGTAAAGCGGTGGATGAATTTGCAGCCACGATTCCGGAGCAGTTTACTCCTATCGCCGACTGGCAGGGAAGTGTAGTTTTGAGAAAGAACAAGGCATAAAGCCGAATGGGAATGCAGCTCAGATCGTTACCTGGCGGATCAAACATGAGCGGATGGAGTCAGAAGAAATCAAGACAACCGATAGACTTTCACGAAGCGTTTTTTAGATTCTTTTCGATCTCCTTAAAGCGCTTCGTGGCCATAAAACTGGGCTGGTCTTTTTAAATAAATCCCAATCCAAGAAATTACAGGTTGTACTCGATTAAAACGGGACACCCGTATAAAATCAGACCCGGTTTGAGGCATATTAAAGAAAAAATGAAAGACTTCTTTCTATTGCACTCCAATTAGCTGTGTGAAAATATCAATCGGATTGCTCAGCATTTTGTGAATCGGGCAACCATTGGCAACCGTGAGTAAACGGCCACGTTGCGCCTCATCTAAATTACCGATCAGCTGTAGTTTGCGTTTGATGGTTGTCCGGTTGGTGTGCACATCCCGTCCGAGTTCAATTTCCACTTTCACTTCATTCAAATCCCAAGCTTTCTTTTCGGCATACATCCGAACAGTAACGGATGTGCAGGCAGCAAGAGAAGCAGCCAACAATTCTTTGGGAGAAAGTCCGGTGTCTTTACCACCTTTATCAGCAGGCTCGTCTGCAATAATCGTGTTTCCTGAAGGAGATGTAATGTCAACTTTGAAAAGTTCCTTACCGCTTGTTGATGATACTTTTGCCATGGTGGTTATTGTTTTTCAATGTGGGTAAGGAATACATTCAGTTGCATTCCCCGTGATTTCTAAAATCGCTGCAATATCCAATATTGTTTAGCAATTTCAAGCATTCCGGAGTATAAAGTGACAAAATTCCGATGAATAAATCTTTCTTCCAGAACTCCGCAAGAATTAAAAAGAAAATAATATCGATTGAATCCCTCTTTTAATTAATAAAAACAAGGTTTTTCGAGCACTTATTTATCAATACTGAATGCAATCTGTGATTATTTGTATGCCTAGTCATTCTTCTATTATGTTTCTAAAATGCCTTAGCAAAATCGCACACCAGAACTTCATTAAAAAGATAGCCTTTAATTTTCATTGAATTACAAAAATCTAAACCTAAAATATCTCCGTCAACATTCTAGATTTAAATGGACCTAGTTCGTTTATCAGGTGTAGTTTTTTACTCAAGGGGGTTGATGAATGCCGCTGTATCTTGCCCCCAAATTCAAAACCGCGCATGGCCAACATCCTGCTCATCTTTGTGTGTTTGATTCTGGGAGTGCTCTTGCGGGTGTACAAAAAAGTGCCGGATAACGGTCATGTGGCGCTCAATGCCTACATCATTAACTTGGCAATACCGGCACTGGCGCTGTATTACATTCCCGGTTTGAAACTCAGTTTGGATTTGCTTTTTCCAATTCTCACTGCTTGGATTGTATTTGGAGCGTCCTGGTTGTTTTTTGGCGTGATGGGACATTTCGGAGGCTGGTCGCGCAAGCTTACCGGTTCTCTGATTCTCACTGCCGGATTAGGAAACACCGCCTTTGTGGGATTTCCCATGATTGAAGCCTTGTATGGAAACGAGGGCTTAAAGACAGCCATCATCCTCGATCAGCCGGGAACATTTTTAATTGTATCCACCCTCGGAGTGATTGTAGCTGCTTTGTATTCAGGTGGCGACGTAACGGCTGGCATGCTGGCTAAAAAAGTACTGTATTTTCCACCCTTTCTCGGATTTGTGGCTGCACTTTTTCTCTTAGCATTTCAGGTGCAACTCCCCGAAATCTCACGCGAAATGCTGTTTCAAATTGCACGTACAATCACCCCTGTGGCCATGGTTTCGGTGGGGCTGCAATTGCGTTTGGAACGTAGAAGTAGTCATTGGGGATTTCTGGCGTTGGGCCTTGGGTTTAAATTGCTGCTCGCGCCATTGCTCATTTTTGTACTCTATGCTTGGCTGCTTGACTACCGTGGCCCGAACATGGAAATTTGTGTATTGGAAGCAGGCATGGCGCCCATGGTTACCGCTGCTATTGTGGCGTCGGCCTATGGATTGAAACCGCGGTTTAGCAGTTTGATGCTGAGTGTGGGCATTCCGCTTTCGCTCATCACAGTGCTGCTGTGGTATTGGATTTTTCAGTTGTAAATAATGTAGTGGATTACGTTTAAGATGATTGGGCGTGCCCGCTGTCTGAAATGCGCCAGCGGTCGGCGTTCTTCGGGGTACGCTTCGCTACCGTCCCAATGGGACCGCTCCTTGCAGTCGCGCCCTCCGCATGCCTCACGCAGCAGTGTGCTCCTCCAGAAAATCATACTATTTAACAAACCTCCTCCGGCGTGTACGTTCGAAAATCAGCACCGGTCAATTATGCTTCTCTATGCGCATCAATCCAAATCCAGCAGTATCCATACGTTACGCCCATTTTCATGATGATTCGCGATGCATTCTGAAATGCATCTGCAGAGTCGAACATGCCGGCATAACCGAAAAGTCCGCGACTTGAGTATTTTCGCAGCAGATTTCACCACATGCTCTACCTACTACTCAGTATTCTCAGTTCTTCTGCCATCATGATTGTGTTCAAGTTGTACGACCGCTTCAAGGTCAACACCTCCGATGCCATTGTGATCAACTACTGGGTAGCCGCAGCGCTTAGCTTCATACTCGATCCTACTGGACTTGCCGCGCATGGAGCTTCGGAGCAGCCGTGGTTTTACAACGCCATGATCATGGGTGTACTCTTTATTACACTGTTCAATGTAATCGGACTCAGCACCCAAAAAATCGGAGTATCTGTCACCACAGTGGCCAATAAAATGTCGCTCATTATGCCGGTTTTATTTGCGGTATTCTTTCTCAACGACAGTGTCAATTTCATCAAAATCGCTGGCATTGTCATCGCCTTGTTCGCTGTATTTTTAACCACACGCAGCGATCAGCGCAGCGATATTGACCAACGCTATGTGTTTTTTCCACTGATCGTTTTTGTGGGCAGCGGCTTTATCGATACGTTTTTCAAATACAACGAAGAATTCACCTTGGGAGAAAATGGCTTGGAACCCTTTCTGGCCTGGATCTTCCTCACCGCATCGGTACTCGGACTAGGCGTATTGATTGTTCAATTCATTCGTCATAAAAAACTCCCCAATAAAAAAGCACTCATTGGTGGTCTCGTTTTAGGAATACCCAATTATTTCTCCGTCTTCTTTTTGGTCAAGTCGCTCGGTTTACCAGGTATCGAAAGTTCCGTGGTTTTTCCGGTCAACAATATGTCCATCGTCGCTGTATCGGCCTTGGCGGGCATTTTCTTTTTCCGTGAGAAAGTTTCAAAAATCAACATCATAGGTGTTGTGCTTTGCTTGGCGGCCATTGCATGTATTGCTTTTTCGGAAGAAATACTTCCATTGTTTGGTATGTAATGAAAACCGATGACCATTACCGAACAATCGACCAACCAACGGAAAGCAATTTCCGCGACCGGGGCAGTAAGTTTATCGGTTACGCCTTTCCGGTAACAAACGAAGAGCAGATCAAACACCACCTGCAGCACCTGCGAAAACTACACCCTTCTGCCCGGCACGTCTGTTATGCGTTTCGCATCAATCCGCTCAACGAATACTGGCGTGCCAACGACGATGGAGAACCTTCTTCTTCTGCCGGAAAACCCATCCTCGGACAAATCCGTTCACTCGAACTACAAAATGTTTTGGTGGCTGTGGTGCGGTATTTTGGTGGCACGTTGCTGGGCGTCCCCGGTTTAATAAACGCCTACCGTGAAGCTGCTGCAGAGGCGTTGCAATCGGCCGTAATCGTTGAAAAAATCGTCACTGTTGAACTCACCGCAACAGTCAATTACGATAAAATGGGCGATGTGATGAAATGGGTCAAAGACAGCCACTACGACTATCAAGCGCCGGTTATGACCGATACGTTTAGCATTACCATTCAGATACCGGCAAGAACCGTGGCGGAGGTAAAACAGCTCTTCGAAGAAAACAAATGGCTTCCCGAATCAGCAACGGGAGATGAGTAAAATAATCGGCACGAGTAAAATCACGAGCACGTAATACAACATATCAACCTGAAAATAAGGGAAGTATTTCTTCCAGAAATCTTTGAACGCATTCATGAGTGCAAGCTAGGAAAAATGACCTGACGGTAAGAATTGGAAATTCAAACCCGGAGCAGTCTGCCTCGCATTAGAAAGTCATCTTTTAAACAAAAGACAGGATACTTTCGGTGTAAAAAAATCAGCACATCAGTCATTCAACGAATCAGCACATCACCTCAATTATCTATCTTCGCCCCATTAGCACCAAGCCATGCATATTTTAAAGATCAAAGGCAAAGCAAAAATCCCCGACTACATCCAGATTCGCGATGATGATTTCACGCTCAAGGCGTATTTCAGAGTTGATCGTCCGGACAAATCGTTGGAGAAAATGGGCTATGGAAACCGCATGGAAGAGCTGCTGAAGCTGATTCAGGAAATGCCGTTTGGCAAAGTCATCAAAATAGACTGACCGATGGGAATGGACACTACCATTTCGCTTAAGGGCGTGAACATCTTTCAACGCGAAAACCTCGTGTTGCATGACGTGAATCTTGAAATTGAAAAAGGAGAATTCGTTTACCTGATCGGAAAAACCGGAAGTGGTAAAAGTAGTCTGCTCAAAACCCTCTATGCCGATCTCAATCTGAAAGAAGGAGAAGGAGAAGTGGTGGGATTTGATCTGCGAACCATCAAGACCAAAGACATTCCGTTTTTGCGCCGCAAACTCGGTGTTATTTTTCAGGATTTTCAGCTCTTGTCCGACCGCACAGTGGAAGACAATCTCC
>CALQRR010000152.1 GCA_943333015.1 Chitinophaga pinensis
ATTTGCGCGATCAGGTGGAGGCGCTTTGGAACGTTGCCCAGGTTCCGGTTTTACTCGACGATTCCACTCAAACCTGGCTCCGTGCAGAACCCAAAGCCTTGCTGCTGGCGCCCATCACGAGCGACAATACAGCGATGAACATCATTCTTGGACTGGAAACCTACCTCGAAACCTTCACCGGTAAAAAACCCGTTGCGCCCCTTCACACACCGCTGCCCGATTTACGGATGGCTGGTCGTGGTGGACAGGACTTTAGCATTCAAATCCGTTCCGAGCTTGGGTTCGATGCGGCCACCGCTTTGGCAAAAATGCAACTCGTGGGACAAGTATTCACGTTTAAGAAAAAAGCCGTTCGGGTTGAAGACATTCAGGTCTATGGCAAAGGCGATTTGGCCTATGTGCGATTGGTTCTATCGGGCAGTATCAAAGGAGAACTCTTCCTGTCCGGCATTCCAAAATTCAACAGCGAAACCAACGAATTCAGTATCGACAACCTCGACTACGATATCAATTCGCGCAGCGTACTCGTCAAAACGGCCAGTTGGTTACTGAACGGTACCTTGCAAAAACAACTTCAAAATCAGATGCATTTTTCCTTCGACAAAGAAGTGAGCAGCATCCGTGCAGATTTATCCAAACGCCTTCAGAGCACCTCGTATAAAAAACTCTTCACGGTAAAAGGCAGCCTCAAAGTCTTCAAAGTGCGCGATATTTACGTGGCCGACGACCATTTCGACATTGTGCTGGATGCCAACGGGAATGCCAAAATATTGCTCGACTCAGCCGATTTTTAGCAGAGCACCACACCTCATCGCAACGAATTCAAACGCGTTTGATTTTTCAGTTGGGCGTGTGCTTTCAAAAACAATCCGCTTCCTGCGTCCGCGGTTTGTTTTTTCAGCACCGGGTCGTGCAGGGCTGCACTTCGTTCCGGCCCGATGGGCGCCCCGCAAAAAGCGGTTCCCCTTTCCACCCCTCACGCGGGCATTCACTGTAAAAAAACAATCGTGCATAAGCTGCAAATCCTATTGCCTCCTATGCACGATGATTGGAATCACCCAAATAAAGGGTGTTTCGTTAGTCCTTTTCGTACTTCTCTATCCGCATGCCCATTTCCATAATCATCGGCAGCGCGGGCGTGCGCATGGCTTGTTCAATGCTAAAGGTATACGTGCCCTTGAGCGGAAAACGAATGTTCTGCTTAAACTGAATCTGGCTGTCCCACAGGTCACCCAAACCGGAGCCACTCCATTTTCCATCCGGATTCTGGAGTACAAATTCAATCGTATCCCGGGCTGCTTTGCCATTAGGGAATTCTGTTTTGAGAAACACAAACAGATTGCTGAATGGATATCCTTCTGCATGCCGGATGTTCATGTAGAAGTTATGCCCGCTCAACGTATCGTCAATATCCACCTGAAAGGTAACCGGTTGATCCACTTTCCAAATGTTATCCGGAATGGGCGTGTTTTCTTCAAATACCCTTTGCTGATCGCAGGAGCTCACAAAAAATACCAGAAGCGCACCCAGATAAAACTCAGGCTTCAGGAGGCTGCGGAGGCTGTTGCGGCTTAGGAGGGCGCGGACCATTATTTGGGCGTTTAGAGTTCGGGCGTTGACCCTGATTAGCGGGCTGTGTAGGACGATTCTGCTGGTTGGGCTGCTGCTGAGGACGTTCTCCCTGGGGAGCTCGTTCAGCCTGCGGTGGCCGCTGTCCTTGTGGCCGATTTTGCTGTGGCGGTCGCTGTGGCCGCTGTTGAGGTTCGGCAAGGGCTTCTGTTGCGGCAGCGCTCACAACACCTTCCGAAGGAGCTCCTGTCCCACTTCCGGGCTTTTTCTTTTTCTTCTTTTTCTTGCGCTTCTCACTGTCGAAACGGGTAAGGCTGTCCTGACCAACAACATTGTCGTAGTCCAGCTCTTTCACCACTTTCGGAATTTCTTTTTCACTCAACAGCACGTCTGGCTTTTCGCCGTTTTTGTTGAGCTCCATGATGAGTTTCACACGGCTAATCGGAACAGCAATGAAGTTTCCGGGATCGTCCACATAGGCGTAATACATCACCCGTTTAAAAATATCGGTCTTTTGATGAAAGGCTCCAGCTTTTTTTGTTTCCAAACGGGGCGTTCCTTCTGGAAAATCCTTCAGCGCATCGAGATACGAATCAAGTTCGTAGTTAAGACAGCACTTGAGCTTTCCACATTGTCCAGCCAATTTTTGCGGGTTGAGCGACAGTTGCTGATACCGCGCCGCACTAGTGTTTACCGAGCGGAAATCGCGCAGCCAAGTAGAGCAACACAGCTCGCGTCCACAGGAACCGATTCCACCAAGGCGGGCACTTTCCTGACGAGAGCCAATCTGCTTCATTTCCACACGAATCTTAAATTCATCCGCCAAGTGACGAATCAATTCACGAAAATCAACCCGATCCTCCGCCGTGTAATAAAAGATCGCTTTGGAACTATCGCCTTGGTATTCCACATCGCTGATTTTCATGTTCAGCTTCAGTTCCACCGCAATGGCACGGGCACGCATCATGGTTGCCTGTTCGCGCTCTACCGCTACTTCCCATTTCTCAAGATCGGCAGGTCGTGCTTTGCGGTAAACAGCCTTGAAAAGACCATCCACCGGCATTCCTAATTTTTTCAATTGTAGCCGAACGAGCTCTCCCGTCATGGAAACCATGCCAATGTCATGACCTGGCGATGCTTCCACAGCGATGGCATCACCCACAGCCAATCCGGACACATCCCCAATTTTAAAAAATTCCTTGCGGCTGTTTTTAAAGCGGACTTCCACAATATCAAACGGAGCTTTCCCATCGGGCAGTTCCATGTTAGCAAGCCAATCAAACACCGGTAGTTTATCACAACCACCAACGCCACAGGCGCCATTATTTTTACATCCGGCAGGCAATCCGCCTCTTCCGGAAGAACAACTTGTACATCCCATTTCTTCCTCTGGTCTTTATATAAGCAGATCCTTTGCAGCAGGCCTCCAACATCAGCACGTGGCCACGCAAATATCCGATGCTACAAAACTGGCGAAAAAAAGTGAAAGTCCGTCAATTAGGTTGGGTTCGTTGCCCGGTACTTTTCTTTCCGGAATACATCGGAGATCTGAAGGGAGGTATCGAGAAAAACGATTTTAGGGTGCCCATTGCGTTCTATGTGCGCGCTCGCCTCATTGATATACCCGCTGATCACGCTGTAGTTGCCCGGGTGAAAAAAGCGGCTAAACTTCTGTAAAAAACTCCGTTCAGCTGTCGTGAGCCGGTTGAGTTGCGGCTGGTGGTTCATCAACATTGTTTGGCGGATCATGTACAAGGCATACGCAAAAAAGCCTTTCTGCCATTCACGACCTTCCTTGGCAAACTGATCGGTGATCTTCAACAGATCGCCCACTTGAAATCCGTAACAGAAAAGCATCCAGTTTCTGAAAAGCTCCAGTTGCTGGTCGGCCTCTTCGCTGTTTTCTAGCATCCAGCGTGCCTGAGCCAAATTGCCCTCAGCCACCTCCGCAGCCATGGTGCAGCGATCCATAGGCAATCCCGATTGAGCATGCAGGACCTGGGCGGCTTCACTAGCTGTATACGCTGGCACTTTCATAAGCTGTGTGCGCGAGAGAATGGTAGCCAACAACTCATCGGGATGCTGGCAGACAAGAAAAATAATGGTTTTTTCGGGTGGCTCTTCCAGCGTTTTGAGGATTCGGTTGGCGCCCTCTACCCGCATTTTCTCGGGCAACCAAATCACCATAAACTTGTATTCCGACTCAAAAGCCTTGAAGCCTAATCGTTTGATGATTTCGTGCGCCTCGTAATTGGAAATAAAGGGTTGCTTGTTCCCAATGTCAATCGCATCCACCCATTGATCAATTCCTAAATAGGGATTTTTGAGCACTTCGGCCCTCCATTTTTCAAGAAATGGCAGCGTATTAAGTTCGGTGGTGACCTTTTCCCAGTTTACCGGAATGGAAAAATGCAAATCGGGATGAATGAGTTTTTTAAACTTGATGCACGAGCCACAAACGCCGCAACTATCTTCCTCGGTCCGGTTTTTACAGGCCACATACTGCGCAAAGGCAATCACCAGTGGCAGGGCAGCCGAACCTTCGGGGCCAACAAACAACTGCGCATGTGGAATGCGGTTCTCTTTCACACTGTGAAGGAGACGTTGTTTTAGGTTGGTGAGTCCGGGAATCTCGGCAAATTGCATGGGGCGAAAGTACAGAATTTCACCCGCAGAGTGGTTGTTTAGAGAGCACTCTTTTTGAGGTTTATCCGCCAACAAACCACCTGTTCGTTTTTATTCCTCTGACGAGGCCAATCCAATCTTTCGTTAATTTTTCTCACATTCGCTTTTTAAAAAGCTTCCCATGCTGACCATCGAAACCGCCGATTTTTCCAATAAAAAAATCCTCATCCGTGTCGACTTTAATGTCCCACTCGATGCGCAGTTGGAGGTAAGTGACGATACACGCATCCGTGCCGCGATTCCTACCATTAAAAAAGTCATTGCCGGAGGAGGAGCTGTTATTTTGATGTCGCACTTGGGAAGGCCCAAAGGCGGCCCAGAGGAGAAATATTCACTGAACCATGTTTGCGGTAAAGTGGAAGAGTTGCTTGGACAGCCGGTAGCATTTGCATCCGATTGTATCGGGCCGGTGGCCGAACAAGCCGTGAAAGAGTTGCATTCCGGGGATGTGTTGTTGTTGGAAAATCTGCGTTTTTACAAAGAAGAAGAGGCTGGTGATGTTGGATTTGCTCAAAAGCTGGCGGCTTTGGGTGATATGTATATCAACGATGCCTTTGGAACCGCTCACCGCGCTCATGCTTCTACAGCGGTGATTGCGCAATTTTTCCCCGTCCAAAAACTGTTTGGATATGTGATGCAGGGAGAGATTGATGCCATAGACCGTGTGTTGCAGCATCCGGTTCATCCTGTTTTGGCCATCATGGGTGGAGCAAAAGTGAGTAGCAAGATCTCCATTATCGAAAACATTTTACCCAAAGTAAATCATCTGATCATTGGTGGTGGAATGACCTTTACGTTTATCAAAGCCATGGGAGGATCTATTGGTTCTTCGCTGGTGGAAGATGAGCAATTGAATCTGGCATTGGAACTTTTGAAAAAGGCCAAAGAAATGGGCGTGGAATTTCACCTGCCCGTGGATGCCATAATTGCCGATAAATTTGCGGCTGATGCAAACACCAAAACTGCCGACGTTACC
>CALQRR010000153.1 GCA_943333015.1 Chitinophaga pinensis
AATTATTAAATATATGATATATATCACGTTGACACTATGAAAATAAAGTATTAGAAGGCTTTTTAATTCGAATGCCTTCGTTCATTTTTCTTTTGAAAATTTGTTTTTTAATTAATATTGAACATGGAACAATATCCAGTAAAAATCATTTCAATCCATCAGGTAACACACGATGTTCTGAGGTTTGTTGTTGAGAAGCCTTTTAATTACTCGTTTTTGCCAGGGCAGGCAACCGATATTTCCATTAACATAACCGGTTGGGAAGAGGATCGAAAGCCGTTTACATTCACCTCATTGCCTAGCGATGAATTTTTAGAATTCACCATCAAAACATATCCTGAAAGGGAACGATTTACCGCTAAACTACTTGAGTTAACAACGGATGATGAATTGATACTCCACGATGTTTATGGTGCTATTTCTTATCAAGGAGATGGTGTGTTTATAGCAGGTGGCGCAGGATTCACACCTTTTGTTTCCATTTTGAGGGATTTGAAACGACAAAAGTCCTTGGGGCGCAATCAACTCATATTAGCGAATAAGACGAAGTCAGATATTATATATGCATCTGAATTCGAGGAGCTTTTAGGTCCACATTTCGTGAATATCCTTTCCGAAGAGAACAGTTCTGGTTTTTATCATGGTGTTATTACATCGGAATTTCTAAAATCGGTCGTCTTTAATTTCGGACACTATTTTTACCTCTGTGGTCCACCTCCCATGATGGAGGCTTTGGTGCTTCAACTTAAGAGTTTGGGTGTTACAGATAATCAAATTATTCAAGAAGAATTTAATTAAAATAAGATGGAAACTGAAAAGGAACTGAATACACAAATTATGTTACTCACATTGAAAATTCATGAGAAACATCCGGAGTTGGCAAAGTATTTAAACGAAATGCCCGTGACAATTCCACACGAAGCATCTCCCCAAATAACCATTAAAACATTAAAGGATTACTGCAATTCTCTGGAAAAGCTTTTTAATGAATATGGTGTGGATCATTCTGCTCCAGTGACAGATCTTCAATCGGGTTTCGAAACAAAAGAGGAATGATCGCTGTGTTACTGTAAATAATGCGATGTGTTTGATTGTATTATTTTGTGCTGTTAATGAATAGGGGGGGACTGGCGTTGACTATTTTTTCATTGTCCTGATTGTTTGGGAGTTCAAATGATCAGGACATGTAAATTTATCCCGTATTTTTGGGTACGTGATTTGGCTAGTTAATAATGAATAGGACAATCTTCAAATTTTGGAATATTCTCGCTGTGTGTGTGGTATCTATCGTTTTTCAGGTAACTACTTTCGCGCAGAACCAGTCTATTTTGGGGAAGTTTTCTGCCTTGGAATCGGGTGGGAAGATTTACTTAAGCTGGCTTGTACTTGCCGGGAATTCATGCAACGATGTTGAAATTCATCGGACAACTGATACGCTTCATTTTGAGCGTATTGCCACAAATCCAGGTGTTTGCGGAAGCCTCTCCCAAGCCTTAAGCTATGACTTTACGGATGAACATCCTGTTCAGAATGCCACCAATTATTACCGGCTTAATTTGGGTGTTTACGGATATTCTGCTGTTGTCGCCGTAGATGTTATTCGAATTGATCCATCGGGCTATCAGTTGCGTCCGAATCCAATGCAACAGGAGGGTTTGATTTATTTTGACAATGATAACCAAGAACTATTGCAGGTAACAATTCTATCAGTTAGTGGACAGGTTACCGAAACATTCACTACTCAAACAGATAGGATACATGTTGATTCGAGCTCGTTGCCCGGAGGATTGTACTCGTTCACAATCAGCAACATGCAGGGAGCTTTGAAATTGCGCGGAATGTTTATGGTACAGCATTGATGTGCCGTATGCTTAGATGAATTTTATCGGATTGAAGCATTTAGAATTGCTTTAAAACAAAAAAGCCGGTTTGAGCCGGCTTTTAATGGGTTAAAATATTTTCTGAATCAAATTACTTCCTCTGGCAGAAGCATTGAATCTGATTTAGGATCTGCTCCGTACTCATTATCACCACGATCTCCATCGGTGCAGGCAAGGATCAAATTGTAGATAGGAATCAGAATAAACCAACCGCTTTTTCCAACATCATGCATGCGGCGAACGCCTACTGCAATGCTTGGTAGTATCACAGCAACGGAATAGATGGTGTCGAGCATTTTGACTTCCAAGAAAACGCCGATTACAGCTAATACAACTTGGAAAATAAGGTTGAACAAAAAGAAATACCAATATTCGCTGCGACGAGCACGCCCGTTGAAGGTTGCATAATTCTTAAGAACGGAGAGGTAATAATTCATGCCTGTAGGGTTTGATGTGTATACTGTTCAGACTGCAATTCAGTAAGCCGTTTTTTGACATGGGATCTGGACTCCATCTTTGATTGTCAATTATAGGAAGATTCGATTAAAATTAAAAACTGATTTATTAACAAGGGAACGAATGGTTTTTGACTGACCAGCAATAATTTAAAGGCATTCTCCCTATTGAATCTTTGATAAATTTATTTAGCATCATAACGTTCTTTTCCAATAGATGACCGGGAGATATTATTTATTGTTTAACGATTGAATTTTCAACAGGAGAATCCTTGAATGTTTTTTCAGTTCCCGGTTGCCATTTTAACCGCGCGCAGTAGCGATAGAGCGGATAGCCCGCAGGAGCGCGGACGTTTTACGGGAGCGAAACGAGGACTATAAGCGATAGCGCGGATACTGCCTAATGCATGCTGGAGATTTCAGAACGTTTGACATTTTCAGAGGGTTGTGTCGGACAGTTTGTCTTTTTGAACTGAGTATTGCTGTCAAAAATTCCGATAAAAACGGCAGGCTGTATTCTTGCAAAGCGGTTGACGACCTAATACACGATCCTATGAATTTTAACCAGTTTACAATTAAAGCGCAAGAGGCTGTTCAACAAGCGCAACAGCTGGCAGCACAAAACGGACAACAAGCCATAGAAACCGGTCACTTGCTCAAAGGGGTGCTGGAGGTGGATGAAAACGTGATTCCTTATTTATTCAAGAAATTAAGTGTGAATGCTCCGGCGCTGATTGCCGCATTGGACAGTATTGTGAAAGGTTATCCGAAAGTATCGGGAGCATCGCCCTATTTATCGAACACGGCGCAGGCTGCTTTAACCAAGGCAACCACATTGATGCAGGAAATGAAGGATGAATTTGTTTCCATTGAGCATATTGCATTGGGTATTTTAAGTGGCAATGATCCGGTAGCGCGACTGCTCAAGGATTCGGGGCTGAACGATAAAGACATGCGTGCGGCTGTTGCTGAATTGCGCAAGGGAGGACGCGTGACTTCACAAACAAGCGAGGATACCTACAACGCGCTGAATAAATATGCAAAAAATCTGAACGAAATGGCGCGCAGTGGCAAGCTTGATCCGGTCATTGGACGGGATGAAGAAATTCGTCGTGTGCTGCAGATTTTAAGTCGGCGGACAAAAAACAACCCGATTCTTATTGGTGAACCAGGTGTTGGTAAAACGGCCATTGCTGAAGGATTAGCACATCGGATTGTGAATGGAGATGTGCCGGAGAATTTGAAAAGCAAACAGATTTATTCGCTCGATATGGGGGCTTTGATTGCTGGGGCGAAATATAAGGGGGAATTTGAAGAACGGTTGAAATCGGTGGTGAAAGAAGTCACCGAATCGGAAGGCGATATCGTATTGTTTATTGATGAAATTCACACGCTCGTTGGGGCGGGTGGGGGAGAAGGCGCCATGGATGCGGCCAACATACTGAAACCGGCACTTTCGCGAGGAGAATTACGCGCAATTGGTGCTACAACATTGAATGAATACCAGAAATATTTTGAAAAAGACAAAGCACTGGAACGTCGTTTTCAAAAAGTATTGATTGATGAACCAGATGCTGCGGATGCCATTTCGATTCTCCGTGGATTGAAGGAAAAATACGAAAATCACCACAAGGTGCTTATCAAGGATGAAGCAATTATTGCTGCGGTGGAAATGAGCCAGCGGTATATCAACGACCGTTTTTTGCCCGATAAAGCCATCGACTTGATTGACGAAGCCGCTTCAAAACTGCGGATGGAAATTAATTCCTTGCCGGAGGAATTGGATGAGCTCGAACGCAAGATCCGCCAGTTGGAAATTGAACGGGAAGCGATTAAGCGGGAGAATGATCAAAAGAAATTATCGTCCCTGAGCGAGGAGATTGCGAATTTGGAACAGGACCGTTCTTCGCTGCGTTCGAAATGGCAAAGTGAGAAAGATGTGCTGGATCAGATTCAAAAGAACAAGCAGCTCATTGACGATTATAAATTTGAAGCAGAACAGGCCGAACGTACCGGGGATTTTGGCAAAGTAGCCGAATTGCGTTATGGGAAAATTAAAGATGCCGAGACCGAAATTGAAACTTTACGTGCCCAGCTAATTGATACGCAGAGCGGCAAAGCAATGATCAAAGAAGAAGTCGATGCTGAAGATATTGCCGGTGTTGTAAGTCGCTGGACAGGAATTCCGGTGGCGAGCATGTTGCAAAGTGAACGCGAGAAACTACTCAACCTCGAAGCGGAATTGCATAAACGGGTAGTTGGTCAGGAAGAAGCCATTGAAGCAGTATCGGATGCTATTCGACGTGCCCGGGCAGGCTTACAGGACAAGAAACGTCCAATTGGTTCCTTCATCTTTTTGGGAACAACCGGTGTGGGTAAAACCGAATTGGCCAAAGCACTTGCCGAATTCTTATTCAACAACGATCAGGCAATGACGCGGATCGATATGAGTGAATACCAGGAACGACACACGGTGAGCCGTTTGGTGGGCGCGCCTCCGGGATATGTGGGCTACGAAGAAGGTGGTCAATTGACTGAAGCAGTTCGTCGCAAGCCATACAGTGTTGTGCTGCTCGATGAAATTGAAAAAGCGCATCCCGATGTTTTCAATATTCTGTTGCAGGTGCTCGACGATGGTCGCTTAACCGATAACAAAGGCCGGGTGGTGAATTTCAAAAACACCATCATCATCATGACATCCAACATTGGTTCGCATCTGATACAGGAGAGTTTTGAGGATCTCGGGAATAAGAACCTCGATGAAGTCATTGCTGAAGCGAAAGTCAACGTATTTGAACTGCTCAAGAAAACGATCCGCCCCGAATTTCTCAATCGGATTGATGATATTATTATGTTTCAACCCTTGAGCCGCGAAAATGTGGAGGAGATTGTG
>CALQRR010000154.1 GCA_943333015.1 Chitinophaga pinensis
GAATGCCAAACTTATCGGTATTCACCCCTCTGAGGTTGTAGTCGGAAACTAGAATTTGAGAAAAGCCCATACGAGCCGCTTCCGCAATACGCTGTTCAACGCGGCTTACCGGACGAATCTCTCCACTCAATCCAACCTCTCCACAAAAACAGGTTTTATTGGGAATGGGCATATTAAGGTCGGAAGATAGAATGGCGCAAATTACCCCCAAATCAATCGCCGGATCTTCTACCCGAATACCACCGGTAATATTGAGAAACACATCTTTCTGACCCAATTTAAATCCACAGCGCTTTTCAATCACGGCTAATAACATGTTCAACCGACGCAAATCAAAACCAGTTCCCGAACGTTGAGGTGTGCCATATACAGCTGTGCTAACCAAGGCTTGTGTTTCTACCAGCATTGGCCGTGCTCCTTCCATCGTTGCAGAAATGGCGATCCCCGAAAAGGGCTCGTCCAACTGCGACAAGAGCACTTGAGAAGGATTTTCAACCTCCCGTAATCCTTCCCCTGCCATCTCGTAAATCCCCATCTCAGCGGTTGAGCCAAATCGGTTCTTCACAGATCGAACAATGCGGTACAGGTGATTCCGGTCTCCTTCAAATTGCAGCACCACATCCACCATGTGTTCGAGAATTTTTGGTCCGGCAATCTGTCCATCTTTGGTTATATGACCAATGAGCATGACCGGCGTGGAGCTTTCCTTAGCATACCGCAGAAGTTCAGCTGTGCATTCCCGAATCTGAGAGACACTCCCCGGTGATGATTCTATAGTGTCGGTTTGTAACGTCTGAATGGAATCAATCACCAGTAATTGAGGCTGCACCTGCTGAATGTGTTGAAAGATGCGCTGCATGCCCGTTTCTGCCAGTACAAAACAATCGGCATTCTGAATACCAATCCGTTCCGCCCGCATACGTATCTGCTGTTCACTTTCCTCGCCCGATACATACAATACTTTCAACTTAGTCGATTTTACAGCCACCTGCAACATCAGCGTCGACTTCCCGATGCCGGGCTCACCACCCAATAAAATCAATGATCCAGGAACCAAACCGCCACCCAAAATTCGGTTAAGTTCGCGGTCGCCCATATCAATGCGGACCTCTGCATGCTGTTCTACATCTGAAATTCTCACCGGCTGGGGTGCGCGTGCTGGTTGATCTCCCTTGATCCAGGTTTTTGGGGCCTTTTCTTTTTGAACCAGCTCTTCTGAGAAACTATTCCATGCAGCACAGCTGGGACATTTCCCTAACCATTTCGGAGATTCGTGTCCGCAACTCTGACAGTAAAAACTGGTTTTGACTTTAGCCATGACGAAAAAAGCTCTCCAAGGAGAGCTTCTGGTAAAAATGAATATCGAAATGTGTTATCGGCTTTTGGTAAACTCTACCAACACCTGACCGGCAGGTCTTTCTTCTCCGGATTCTGGGTCAGGGACATACACCTTTAAAACCATGCGCAGGACATCATTCTTCAGGGTTACAATTTCCCATTCTCCATTAAATCCAACATCAAATTTGGAGATATTCAAACGATTGTGTTTGGTGAAACCCCATCTCCCGGTAGTCGAATAAAAAAAGTCATATCCTGTTTCATTAACAGGACGTTTAATAATGTCATTGTCTGCTGTAAATTCCCATTCCACATATGGATATTCACCAGGGAGGGCATCAAAACGCGTTTCTTTCCAAACTCCAATTAATTTGTTCTCCTGCTTTCCAGTGCAGGAAGCCAATAGCAAGAGTGCTGGAAAAATTGCAAGCAGAAGTAAGCGTTTCAATGTCATGACCTTTAGCTTCATAAAACAAACCTAATGAAAAAATATCCATTTACAAACTCAAAACTCAGCCCCGAAGCTTTTCTAAAAACGACGTCGTTGAATAGCCCTCTGTAAAGGAAATAATTGCAACCTTTCCACCAATGGCCTCAACTTCTTTCGCTCCAACAATATTCTCATGGGTGTAATCACCGCCTTTAACCAATACTTCCGGCAACAAGGTTTTAATCAATTCAAGAGGAGTATCCTCATCAAATTCTACAACCGCATCTGTAAACCTTAACGCTGCCAATGCCAACGCCCTGTCGGCAAAACAATTGACCGGACGGCCAGTACCTTTGAGTTTGGTTACCGATGAATCGCTGTTTAATCCCACCACCATCCGATTTCCCAAATCTGCAGAAGCAGCCAGATATTCTAAGTGGCCGCGGTGTAAAATATCAAAACAACCGTTGGTAAATACAATTTTATCTCCTCGAAGTCGCCACATGTGAACCAGCTTCTCGAGTTTTGCCAACGGTAGGATTTTCTCCTCTACAAGGTCAATGTGTTTTTTGTGCATCTTTTTTCTTTCTCTGAAACGCAACGCTGATCAATGCCAGAATGCCTGCGGCTACGGTCATAATAAACTGCGTTGAATGAACGATTGTTGCAAACACCAAACCGGGGCGGAGTTCGGCTCCGGTTATAGGACTGATGGATGGTTTGATGTCGTATAAAAAAAGCGCTTTCTCAACCAGATAATGGAACGCTCCAAAACCGCCTTGGACAGGAGCTGTCATACCTAAGCCGCCTACAACCATAAGAAATAATCCATCAAATGCGCCTAGTGCTGAAGTAGGATCGTACGCATACACGCAGATCCAGGTCATGATAAAATAAAGGCTCCAAATAATGCCAGTATGCAGTAAAAATGCGCCTTTGCTTTTCATCTTAAACAAAGTGATCAGTCCATCGGAAATCCCTCTGCCAAACTCAGCGATTTTGCGAATAATCTTGTTTTCGCCAAATCTGCTAAAAATATAACGGACAAGAAAAAGGAAACTGACCAGCAAAATGACCAGCATCGGAATTACGATCCATCCGGAAGTAGAGAGAAAGGTGGAAAGTTTCGCAAACGTATCACCAAAAACCTCATTCATGAAGAACTTTCCAAAACGATCTATCTGAGTAAAAAAGACCAGTGTGATAAGACTCAACAGGATTAGTACATCAATAACGCGTTCTAAAATAACGGTACCAAACAATTTCGTGACAGGAATACCGCTCGTTTGATTCAATATGGTGCAGCGAACAACTTCGCCCATTCGCGGAAGAGCAATGTTAGAAAGGTATCCGATTGCAACGCCATTAAAGCAATTCAGGAAACTGGGTTTGTAGCCCAACGGTTCTAGCATAATTCTCCACCGCCAAGCGCGGGATGCCATGGCAAGAAATCCACAGAAAAAGGAGAGAAGCACCCATCCAAAATGAGCATGTTTGATTTCATTCCACAACCAAGGAAAATCAACATCTTTAAAGACGATGTATAGGAGTATCACTCCGATGGCCAGAAAGAAATAATATTTTGTGGCCGACCAGATGCGTTTTACCATACCAGCTTATTTCATTTTATTGGTTGCCGTGTCTGGGAATATGACCCAAGGTGAAAAGTTTTTCGCCTCTTCAAAATCCATCATCGCATACGAAATAATGATGATCACATCTCCTACAGCGACTTTTCGGGCGGCAGGGCCATTCATACAGATAACACCTGAGCCACGCTCTCCCTTGATAACGTATGTTTCCAAACGCTCGCCGTTGTGCATGTTAAGAATCTGCACCTTCTCATTCTCAATCAGATTAGCTGCATCCATCAGATTCTGATCGATGGTAACACTTCCGATGTAGTTCAGGTCGGCTTCTGTAACCGTTACCCGGTGAATCTTTGATTTTAGAACCTGGATATGCATAAACGGGCGCAAAACTACGGCAATTCAATTGAATCCACAAAGGATTACTCAAGCAGGTAATTCACAATTATCAATGAGCCTAACCTTTCCGATGCGTGCCGCCACACATACTACTGCGGCCTTGTTGGAATAATCTGAAAGCGGATGAAGTGTATAGGCATCTGAGATTTCCAGATATTCCAACTCGAAGTCGGAATGTAAAAATGCTGCACGCGCTTCGTTTACGATATCTTCAAAAGATCGATTTTTCCATGTGTCGCGAATTCCAAAAAGCACTTTCGAAATCAACACCGCCTTCACACGTTCTTCTGATGTTAGCAGCACATTTCTCGAGCTCATCGCCAGTCCGTCAACTTCGCGAATGATTGGACAGGCAACAATGCGGACGGAGGGATGTCGCTTTTCTGCCAGATATCGCACAATCGCCAGCTGCTGATAATCTTTCAACCCAAAATAGGCGGCATCGGGTTGAATGATGGTTAAAAATTTGTCGACAATTGTAATAACACCATCAAAATGACCGGCTCTGTAGCTTCCTTCCATGACGGTATCCAATCCATTCAACGAAAAGTCTAACAGATTTTTATTTCCGGCACCATACATTTCCTGCGTGGTTGGCAAAAAGACGGCCTGCACATTCAACCCATCAATCAATTTAAGGTCTTGCACTTCAGTACGTGGATAATTACTGAAATCTGTGGATTCGTTAAACTGGGTCGGGTTGACAAAAATACTCAGTACAGTAATGTCATTTTCAGCTTGCGACTGACTTATCAGGGAGAGGTGTCCGGCGTGTAAAGCGCCCATTGTCGGCACAAAGCCTGTTTTTTTACCATCCTTACGAGCCTGATCAATATAGCTCCGTAGTTCTGCAACAGTCCGGAATAGAGTCATGAAGAAAAAAAGAAAAGCGCCATGCTGTCAAATGGTTAATCTCCGCTTAATCCGGCCATTACATGTGCAATGGCTGCAAAGCTAAAGGATTGACCTTGATTTTAACCAAATTTTTTTCGTAATTTTGTAATTCGATTTACTTAATCATCGAACATGCATCATTCCTGCCGTATTTTTTTTTCTGTCGGCTTTCCTTTTAGGAATGAAAACATGAAATCCTCCTCCTTTTTTTTCTCTTAATTGACTTGCTATGACGAAGACAAGAGTTTTGTTTGTTTCACAGGAGATTACACCGTATTTGCCCGAATCCCATCTTTCCAAAGTAGCACGGGAGTTGCCTCAGGCAATCCAGGAACGTGGAAGAGAGATTCGGACCTTTATGCCGCGTTATGGCTGCATCAATGAGCGCCGTAATCAGTTGCATGAAGTTATTCGTTTATCGGGAATGAATCTGATTGTGGATGACAACGATCAACCACTTATCATCAAGGTTGCTTCGATTCAGGCTGCTCGTATGCAAGTCTATTTCATCGATAATGAAGAGTATTTTCAACGGAAATTTGTGACAACCGATAAGAACGATCAATTCTAC
>CALQRR010000155.1 GCA_943333015.1 Chitinophaga pinensis
GATGGCTTTTTTTATGTTTTCAGTGCATGTGTTCGAAACCGATCAGAAAAATAATCTGACGTACCGGAGAGTGAAGAGCGCACGTTTTCCCAGCGTACTCAACTTCTTTACAAATACATTCATTGTTTTTAGATTTTGCAGCCAGAATAAATGACTGTGTGATGATTGTTTTTAAAACGTTTCACTCCTGACATTGTTGCACAAGTGTTGATTTATTTCTTACATGAAATTAGCTATTCGACAATCTGTAAATCAAGTCCTTACACAGAAACAATTCACAATATGAAACCGTGTACTATGGCGCGATCGGACTATTTATGAACCGTTTAAACAATCCCGATTTGCAAATGAATAGCTCTATATTTGCCCATCTCCAAAAAGGAATTGATTCAATTGTATGTCAGTCGATCTTTATGAACTTGTTGTGGGCCTTGAAGTCCACATTCAGCTTCTCACAAAAAGCAAAGCCTATTCTGCCGATCCGGCTGAATACGGAGCATTGCCGAATACCAACATCAGTGTAATAACCCTTGGACATCCAGGAACTTTGCCACGATTCAATGCGCAGGTTGCAGAATATGCGGTGAAGCTTGGGCTTGCTTGCGGATGTGAAATCCGTCGGGAAAATCAGTTTGCCCGCAAGAACTACTTCTATGCCGATCTTCCGAAAGGCTATCAGATAACGCAAGACAAAACGCCCATTTGCACCGGTGGTAAAATCCGGATCAAGCTGGATGGTGTGGTGAAAGACATTGCGTTAACGCGCATTCACATGGAAGAAGATGCCGGAAAAAGTATGCACGATCAGGATGCGTATGATTCCCTCGTCGATTTGAACCGCGCGGGAGTTCCGCTGTTGGAGATGGTTTCGGAGCCCGAGCTTCGAAGTGCTGAAGAGGCTTACGCCTACCTAACGGAAGTGCGTAAACTGGTGCGTTACCTCGAAATTTGTGATGGAAATATGGAAGAAGGCAGCATGCGTTGTGATGCCAATATTTCGGTGCGTGTGCGCGGTGCCAAAGAGTTTGGCGTGAAGGTGGAAGTCAAAAACATGAATTCGATTCGGAACGTACAACGTGCCATTGAGTTTGAAACCAAGCGTCAGATCAGTGTCATTGAATCACAGGGAATCATTGATCAGGAAACACGCAGTTTTGATGCTGTAAACGGAACAACATTCTCCCTGAGAAGTAAAGAAAAAGCGAACGATTACCGTTATTTCCCAGAACCGGATTTAACACCTTTAATCGTTACACCGGAATACATTGAAGAAGTCCGACAGATGATGCCGCCTTTACCTGAAGCGTTACACGACCGTTTTACGGGAGAGTTTGGATTGTCGGAATATGATGCCGGAATTCTCACCGACAGCAAACCGATCGCCTTGTATTTTGCTGACTTGACTTCCCATACCGAAAACTATAAAGCAGCAGCAAACTGGATGAATGGTCCGGTGAAATCGTTTTTGAACGAACGGGCGCTTGAGATGCATCAATTTCCGTTGCAAGCTGCCAAGATTGCTGAACTGATAGCTTTGATAGATGCTGGAAAAATCAGTTTTTCGGCAGCGAGTCAGAAGTTGTTTCCCTACCTCACCGAACACCCGGAAGCCAATGCATTGGAAGTTTCAGAAACCAACAATTGGTTGCAAAACGAGGACAGTGCTAGCATGGATGAGTGGATTCAGGAAGCGATTGCACGCTATCCCGAAAAAGTGCTGGAGTACAAAGGTGGAAAAACCGGTCTTATCGGTCTATTCATGGGCGAAGTGATGAAACTCTCTCAAGGCAAAGCAGATCCCAAAAAGGCAAACCAGCTCATGCGGGATGCCCTTCATAAAATTTGATTTTAAAACCCACTACGATGCGTAAAATCAGCAGTCTTTTTATTTTGCTCCTTCTGAGTGTTGTTGCCTGTAGTAATACTGGAAGCAAACCACAGCTGAGCGGAACGCTTGTCAAGCATACCAATTCATGGGTCTATTTGGAGCAAATTCAAGGCGCCAACATTGTGATGATTGATTCGGTAAAAACGGATGATAAAGGCGATTTTAAATTTAAAAAAGCTGTTCCATCCAAGGATTTTTACCGGCTGCGCGTGAGTGCGAGCAATCAGGTTTTTGTGGTATTAGATCCCAAAGAATCGGTGGAATATACGAATGACCAAATTTCGTTGCAGGAGAAATATACACTCAGCGGAAGTGAAGAAGGAAAGCTCGTACTGGACATCAAGGCTGTAAAAGAAAGCATCAACAATCACCGCGATTCTTTGATGCAGATCCTGAACAATACACCGCAACAGGAACGGATGGCGATGCAGTCAAACATGGAAGCCGGGTTTAACCAATTCGTAGGTAAACAACTCGATAAAGCACGGAGCTTCATTCATAACAATCCGACAATGATTGCCCCTATTACAGCAGCAGAATTGCTTGATCCGGATACAGAATTTAACTATTACGATGAGCTGGCGGGCAATCTAAAAAAGCATTACCCCACTTCCGGTTTTGCACAATCCTTCATCAGCCGTGTGGATCAAATGCGCGCAACATCTATCGGAAGTCCTGCACCGGACATCAACCTGCCATCGCCCGCAGGGAATACCATTGCCCTTTCCTCTTTACGTGGAAAAGTGGTGCTGATTGACTTCTGGGCAAGTTGGTGCGGACCGTGTCGAAAGGAAAATCCGAATGTGGTAAAAATGTACAATGCCAACAAGGATCGTGGATTTGATATTTACAGTGTTTCGCTCGATAAGGACAAAGCGAGTTGGGAGAAAGCGATTGCGCAGGATGGACTTTCATGGCCAAGTCATGTGAGTGATTTGGGATATTGGAGTTCATCGGTGGTGAAGCAATATGGATTTCAAGGCATTCCCTTTACAGTGCTCATTGATAAGGAAGGACGCATTGTTGCCAAAGGTCTCCGCGGACCTGAACTGGAAGAAGCCATTCAATCCCTATTAAAGTAAAACATGAAGCATTTGTTATTGCTGGTTGCTGGTATTCTGGCATTTCCGGTTTTTGCTCAAGCCCAGCAAACGCGTTTAAACGATCTATCGGGAGCAGGTTATTTTCAACAGGAAGTGCATTATGAAATCCGCGTAAAGCTGGATGATGTTTCGCATATGTTGCATGCCGAAGAGAGCATTCGGTACATCAATCATGCGCCGGTTGCTTTGAAAGAACTCTGGTTTCACCTTTGGCCCAATGGGTACAAAAACACAGAAACGGCTTTCGCAAAACAGCAGTTGGCAAATGGTTCTACCAAATTCCAATATGCATCGGAAGAAAATCGCGGGTTCATCGACAGCCTTGACTTTAAGGTGAACGGTGAAAAAGTGCAGTTCATGGAAGATCCGGAACACATCGACATAGCCCGAATTATTCTGAACAAGCCACTCGAACCCGGCGCTGAAATTGTCATCAGCACTCCTTTTCGGGTTAAGATTCCATCGAGCAGCTTTTCCCGTCTGGGACATTCCGATCAACAGTATCAATTGTGTCAATGGTATCCTAAGCCAGCCGTTTATGATAGCAAGGGTTGGCATGCGTTTCCGTATTTGAATGAGGGTGAATTCTATTCTGAATTTGGTTCGTTTCGTGTGGCCATTACAACACCATCCAATTATGTGATTGCTGCCAGTGGAGATATGGAAGCCAATCCAGAAGAGCAACAGCAGATTGACGAGAACATTCGTGCAACTGAAGCGCTGGTTAAAGCAGGTCCTTATAAGAAGTTAGGTGCTGAGAAAAAAGTGTCTTCACTGGATTGGAAAACGGTGACGTATACCTTGGCTGATGTACATGATTTTGCCTGGTTTGCCGATAAATCGTACCATATTCTGAAGAGTCAGGTCGCCTTGCCGAATTCGGGACGCGTGGTGGAGACGTACTGTTATTTTGCTGACAAAGATGCGGCCGACTGGTTTGCAGCACCGCAGTACGTTAATGATGCTGTGTTTAATTACTCGAAATGGTTGGGCGATTATCCTTATAAAGTATGTAAAGCTGTTGACGGCGCATTGAGTGCCGGTGCCGGAATGGAATATCCAACCATTACCATTATTGCTTCGCAGGGAAATCCGGTTGCATTGGACAATGTCATTGCGCATGAAGTTGGACACAACTGGTTCTATGGAATTTTAGGAAGCAACGAACGCGATTATCCATGGATGGATGAAGGAAGTAACTCCTATTACGAGGGGCGCTACATGCGTTTGAAGTATCCTAAAAATTCGTTTCTGAGTTCTGTGATTCCTGGCGGGAAAGGAGAAAAGCTCTTGCATGCGCAGGATTTTAAACCGGATGCATTTCAAAATCTGACGTATTTATTTGTCGCGCGAAGAAACGATGATCAGTCGTTGGCACTTGGATCGGCCTGTTTCAGCAATATCAATTACGGCGCAGTAGTGTATCAGAAAACAGCTAACATTTATAACTACCTGGCTGCATCTATGGGGCAGGAACGTTTTGATGTGATGATGCAAGCGTATTACGAAAACTGGAAATTTAAGCATCCGCAGCCCGAAGATTTCCAAGCACATGTGGAGAAATTTAACGGGAAGAAAATGCCGTGGTTGTTTGATGGATTGCTGGCCAGTGTGGATCGGGTGAATTATAAGATTTGTGGATTTTCCACTAAGGGAGATGCTCCGTATGTGACAGTCCGCAATGTTGGCCAGATTGCAGGACCAGTTAGCGTGAGCGGCATCAAAGGAGATTCGATAATGACCAAATGGTTTGATGGATTTGAGGGTAAAAAGCGCTTGCCATTTCCAACGGGAGATTTTGAGCGGTATGCTGTGAATGTAGGAAATCCAATGCCCGACTTCAATCCTAAAAACGATGAAATGCGCAGCCACGGTTTGTTTCGAAAAATGGGCCGGGTAAAGGTGCAATTAGGAACTGGAATTGACCATCCGCGGGTGAGTCCGATCTATGTGGTTCCTGTGATGGGTGCCAATATGTATAATGGATTTATGCTGGGTGCAGCATTTCACAACATCGGCATTTTGCGTAAAAAGATCGAGTATGTGATCATGCCGATGTATGGATTTAAAAACGGTGAATTGGCCGGTGCTGCACAGGTGGATTATTTCATTCGCCCTACGAATGCCTTCTTCCGAAATCTAACGCTTTCGGGAAGTGTAGAACGGTATGCGTTGCGCTTTGCTCCCAATTATGAC
>CALQRR010000156.1 GCA_943333015.1 Chitinophaga pinensis
CGCCCCATTGAATGCCCTTCTGAGCAGAAAGTGATGCATCAATTAAACAGAAAAGGATGAATACGAGCAGTCGAAAATGGGATGTGTTCATTGCGTGGAAAGGTACAAAAATGGCCTGCATCAAAAAGAGAAGAACGAATCGGGAAGTACATTCATTGTCATGCTGCTGCATAGACAGTTCACGGTGTCTTGTTGATAGTTCTCTGCAGATAATCCGCAACACGGGTACGGAGCAGTCTATTTTTACGTTTTGAATTCAAGATACTTTCGATGAAAAGCTTTCTTCTCCCCTTCCTCCTGCTTGTTGGTGCTGTTGCTGTTGTGTGGTCCGGCATTCGGACAGAAAAGACATTGCAGGAACCTGTTCGTCCACCCTTTGTGGGAAGTAACAAAGGATGGGTTGACAGCGTGATGAAGGTGCTCACGCCCGATCAGCGAATAGGTCAGCTGTTTATGGTTGCGGCCTATTCCAACAAACCCAAAGCACATCAGGATGAAATTACCCGATTGATTAAGGACAATCAGATTGGTGGTTTGATATTTATGCAGGGTGGTCCACTTCGGCAGGCACGGTTGAGTAATTATTACCAGCAAATTTCTAATGTACCCTTGATGATTTCCATTGATGGCGAATGGGGACTTGCTATGCGCTTGGATTCAACGCAAGCATTTCCCAAACAAATGACGCTTGGCGCCATTCAGAACGATTCCCTGATCTACATGATGGGGAAAGAGATTGCCCGTCAGTGTCGCCGAATGGGCATTCAGGTCAATTTTGCTCCGGTGGTGGATGTGAATAATAATGCGTCTAATCCGGTGATCAATATGCGTTCGTTTGGGGAGGATAAATATAAAGTAGCCGCCAAAGGCATTGCCTACATGAAAGGCATGCAGGATGCCTTTGTATTGGCGAATGCCAAGCATTTTCCAGGGCATGGAGATACCGACGTTGATTCGCACAAAGGACTACCAACCATAGCGCATACCCGGGCACGACTCGATTCTTTGGAATTGTATCCATTTAGAGAACTTATACGGAATGGTTTAGGAAGTATGATGGTGGCGCATTTGTTTGTTCCCGCGCTGGATTCAACTAATAACCGCCCAACAACACTTTCCTCGGCGGTGATTAATGATCTGCTAAAAAAGGAACTTGGATTTAGTGGTTTGGTGTTTACCGATGCCCTGAATATGAAAGGCATCAGCATGCATGATCAACCAGGTTTTGTGGATGTGAAAGCTCTGTTGGCGGGAAATGATGTGTTGTTATTTGCCGAAAATGTGCCAGTGGGCATTCAGCAAATCAAAAAAGCCATTGCTGAAAACAAAATTACACAGGAGGAAATTGACCGTCGTTGCCGTAAAATACTGGAAGCCAAAGCCTGGCTCGGGTTGAAGAAAGCACCAAAAATCCAAAGCAGTAATCTGTATACAGAGCTTCATACCAATAGCTCGGAACTCTTGCGCCGCCGGTTGACCGAAGCATCGCTGACCGTATTGGAAAACGCTCAGATTATGCCCGTTGTTGGATTGGACACGTTGAAAATAGCATCGCTTTGTATTGATGAAAAATCGGGTAGTATTTTCAATAAAACCCTGAATTTATATACCAAAGTGGCTGATTTTACGGTGGATAAAGAAGATATCGCTGCACAGAAAGCCGCGTTGTTGCAAAAATTGAAACCGTACAATCTGGTGATTATCGGAGTTCATAATCCGAAAAACACTATGTCTAAAAGTGCCGGAATAACCACGGCCGTTAGTCAGCTTATTGGTGCTATTCAAAAACAGTCGCGGGTAATTGTGGATGTTTTTGCGAATCCATATAGTTTGGCAAAGCTCGAAGCACACGTTAAACCTCAGGGAATGATTGTTTCTTATGAGGACAATGATCTGTCCCAAGAGCTTTCGGCACAGTTAATTTTTGGTGGCGTAAAGGCCAATGGGCAGTTGCCAGTGACGATTGACAAACGTTATCCGTCGGGCAGTGGATTGGAAATGGCGGATATGATTCGCCTGAAATATACTATTCCGGAAGAAGTGGGAATTCGTGCAGATTTGTTGACCAAGGTCGATTCGATCGCCAAGCTCGCTATCCGGATGAAGGCCACACCCGGCTGTCAGGTATTGATTGCGAAAGAAGGTAAAGTATTCTATAACAAGGCTTTTGGATCTCACACATACAGTACTTCTTCAGAACCTGTGAAGACCACTGATTTGTATGACATTGCATCTATCACAAAAGTGGCGGCAAGCACGATGGCCATTATGCGGTTAACGGATGAGAAATTCATTGACATTGATAAAACGGTGGGAGATTATATTCCGTTTTTAAATGCAACGAATAAAGGCGGATTGCGTTTGCGTGATTTGTTAGCCCATCAGGCGGGATTGCCAGCATGGATTCCGTTTTATACCCGCACCATTTCATCGGAAAATAACCGAGCGCGGTATTACAGCAAAATCCAAAGTGATAGTTTTCCCTTGAAAGTGGCAGAAGGCCTTTTTATGCGGAAAGATTATCCGGATACCATGATGGCGCAAATTGCAGCGTGCGATATCACCAAGAAGAAGGATTACAAATACAGTGAGTTGGGGTATTATTTTGTCAAATACATTATTGAACATCACACGTCACAAAGGCTTGATCAGTATGTAGATAGTGTGTTTTACAAGCCCATGGGATTGAGCCGGATTACTTACAATCCATTGGCGAAATTCAATAAAGACGAGGTTGTACCTACAGAGCAGGATAATTTGTTTCGTAAGCAACTCATTCATGGATATGTGCACGATCAGGGAGCTGCTATGTTGGGCGGTGTTGGCGGTCATGCAGGGGTGTTTTCGGATGCCAATGATCTGGCTGCACTCTTGCAAATGATTCTTAATAAAGGCGTTTACGGCGGAAAACGTTATTTATCTAAAGCGACTATTGACGAATTTATACGGTGTCAGTTTTGTGAAAACGAAAACCGCCGCGGGTTAGGATTTGATAAACCGGAGATGAATTATTCGAAGACCGGACCAACCTGCAAATGCGTTTCGGCGCTTAGTTTTGGACATACCGGTTTTACGGGAACCATTGCGTGGGTAGATCCTGATCAATCGTTGATTTATGTGTTTTTATCGAACCGTGTTTATCCGGATGCAGAGAATAAAAAGATCAACACATTGTCGACCCGGGTTGAGATTCAGGAGGCGATTTACAATTCGTTGTATTCCAATTGAAGCGGAATTGTAGTAGTAAACGTAGTTGATCTGCGCTGGTTGGAATTGGTGATATTCAGGAATGGGACGATGCCTTGAACGGGATTGTATTCCAGGAATGTTCGATAGAATTTTCAAGTAATCAATTGACCTGTTTGCTGCGCGAAGGATGGCAGTGAAAAGCCCTGGCAACCGATGCTTACTCGTCCCGTTAGCTTAACGCGTATACTTGTCAATAGAAAACGGGTGTTTAACAGGACTTGTAACGGACAGCCTGACCCGTAAAAAGCAAGGCACTGGCTGGAGGCCAGAGAGTTGTTTTTGGAGGGGCGCGCCCAACGAATTTTAACCTAAAATTATTTTTGAATAAAGCATAAAAAAAGCCCTGCTGAATGAATCAACAGGGCTTTTAGATCGGGCAAGGAGTACTTATTTCTTAGGTTGTGTGGATGGTGCTTTGGGCTCCGATGGTTTAACCGGTTTTCCAGGAACTACATTTGTGGGAACAACCACTTCTTTTTTAGTTTCCGCCTTTTTGGATGATTGTGTATTGGGATTACTCGGAGTTGTTCCACCCGTATTTTGACCTTTAACTTCGGTAGCGCCTTTTACTTTACCAGGAGCTGTTGTGGAGCTTTTTTCTTCCTTTACTTCGGTCGGTAGTTTCACTTTACCGGAAGCTGGAGTTTGATTTTTTCCTCCTGGTTTTTTTTCAGCGGAGGGTGTTTGTGCTGACAAAGAAGCAGAAACGAAGAGAAGTGACGCGAATAAAAAAAATTGTTTCATATAGATTGGGGAATTGGGTTTTCAATTTTGTTACCAAGAATTAGACCGTTATTTATTCTTCGGAATCCTCATCGTTTCTTCCCAATCGGATGGAAAGGGTGAGTAAGAGCTGCAAATTATTTAATTTCTGGTGATCTGTCAAGGCGGGAATCTGTGTTCCATGCAGGGCGTATGAAAAATCTTCCAAGTGAACGGCTGGTTGGAAATGGAATAAAATCATAGGGATAAGATCGATGTGTTTGGCCACTTCAAACCGGCAGCCTATTCCAGCACTGAATTGATACGTCCAGATGATTGGATCATAATTTTCATCATCGACCGTGGCCAAAGAGTCGTTGATGGTAACACGCGGTAGCAGTGCCGAAGCGCCACCACCGAGACGAACAAACGGTCGGACTGAAAAGGCAACGCTATCTACCCCAAATTCGCGCGGATACAGATCGAGATAGATTTGACCACGGACCCAGTTGAGTTTCACCACCGTTGAAGCAGGATCATTGCTGGCTGAAGTGGTGTATCGGGTGAAATTGAATTCGGGTGTGATAAACAGCCCTTGTCCAATAACACCTGAGAAGCCCAAACTGGAACTGAAGCCACTGTGCAGCGCAGGCAGTTCCTTGCTTAGCCAAGGGCGCGCGAAGTTGTAAGCGCCGATGGTTTTATTCCATTCGGTTGGATTGATATACGAATAACCACCTGTTAGATGCAGGTAATTTTGAGTCTCTGCGCTTTTGGAAAAGCAACTGATAAGTAGCAGGATCAGGTATTTTTTCATGCTTCAAGGATTTCTTTAGCTGCCCGATAGCCTGTTTCCATGGCTCCATGAACGGTAGCGAGGTGACCGTTGTAATTTGTTGCTTCTCCGGCGAAGAAGAGTTTCTTGTCAACCGGGGCTGCTAATGCTTCGCGCAATCCGGCGCTGTTGATGGATGGAAACGAATATGCACCGCGGATGAAAGGCTCGCTTGCCCAGTTTTTCAGGAAATATTGTCCCGTGAATTTGCCCTGTACGCCGCCAGCAGGATAGAAAGCAGCCAGTTCTGAAATCAGTCCTTGAATGGACTGTGCTTCGGGCTGTTGCAAGAATGCATCTGCAGCAGCGCCCATGATAAAGGCGGTGAGGTAATTTCCGGATGTTTGCTTGCCTTCGGAGCTAACCCAATATTCGGGA
>CALQRR010000157.1 GCA_943333015.1 Chitinophaga pinensis
CGATGATGATAATGAAAGTGATGACGATGATAATGATGATAACGATGACGATGATGGGAATTCTGAGCGGATTGCATTTTATGACAACAATTCAGTCCCGGATGAAATATCCGAAATCGCAGTAAGCCCGAATCCTTTCAGAGAGTCTTTTAAATTGAGTTATGAAACGGGCTCGATCAACGAGAAAATTGACATTCGGATCTATAATTATGTTGGACAAGTGGTGCACCAGGAGTCTGTCAATATTCCTAAGAGCACGCGTTATGCGCACGAAGTGAATGGTTCTAAATTACCACGCGGAATTTATATTGTGAGCGTAGAATCGGCAGGACAAAAGCAAAGTCTCAAGATAATTAAAAACTAATCACTTGATTTTCAAATACAAAAGCCCCGCTAGTCGGGGCTTTTTTGTTTTAAACGTGTGTCTGTTCGTAACGTTGTTATGGTTTATTGAAAAACCTATCTTTGTAAAAGTCAACCTACCTTAATATTTACCAACCAAATCGTTTATGAAACACTTCAACACGAAACGAACAGGGCTAATGTTTTCAGCACTTGTTATTGGACTTTCTTCCTCTTTAAATGTTCTTCAGGCGCAGCCGGATATGCCAAGTCCCGGTTCTGCTTGTGAAGTTACTGTTCAGAGTGTCGTATCATTCCTTCCTGCAAAACGCAAAGACGGATCTATCATTCCAGCTGAATTTGTGAACACCGCCAATGTGGTCGGAACTCCTCAGGATTCCGACGTTGCAGGTGCAATCAATTACACCTCACTCGGATTTGGTGGCGAAATGACAGTCATGCTTTCAAACCGTCTTGCGAATGGTGTTGGTGCAGATTTTCGTCTTGTTGAAACAACTTATAGTACTTCTACCTGCCAACGTTATCCTGAAAAAGCTGAAGTCTTCGTATCACAGGACGGATGTAATTTCGTGTGTGTGGGATCGACTTGCCAAGACGGATCGTTTGATCTTGAAGGAACTGGTTTTGATTGGATTCGTTATGTGAAACTGCATGACATCAGCCCAGTTACGCATCCTTTTCAAAATGACATGACTGCTAACGGATATGATTTGGACGGCATTCAGTGTTTGAACGGAGCGGCAGATGCTTCATTGCCTTTCAATACAACATTCCTTGCAGGTGCAGCTCGCACTTACCAGAACTATCTTCCAGCTAACCCAACTACTATTCCGGCTATTCGTCGTAATCCATTGAATGCAACGGGGGTTCCTCAGAACAATAACGGTACACCCGTAACATTTACATCATTGGGTTTTGGAGGTGAAATCACTTTGGTTTTCGATTACATCGTATTTGATAAAGTGGGTGCAGATCTTTTTATTACTGAAACATCTGGATCTGCGAATTATCCAGAAAAGGCAGAGTTTTATGGTTCAGCTTGTGGTTCAGAATGGGTATTGCTTTCTACAACCGAAGATGGTTCCGTTTTGGATCAGGATGGATGGATTGATCTCAATGGTGCGCTTTATGGTTTGAAATACCTTCGTATTATTGATCGCAGTCGCCGTTCACAGTTCCCTTCTGGTTCAGATGGATATGATGTTGATGGGGTAACTTCAATCAACGGTTCAAATTGCACGGCAAACGGACAGCCAACCAATAGCGCACGACTTTACCAAACAGAAAACAATGTTCCTGATGAGTCAGGTGTAGCATCGGTATTCCCGAATCCATTTACAAACGCATTTACATTCTCATACACATCCGGAAGTAAGGCGGAACAATTGAAAGTTACTGTATTTAACATAACAGGTCAATCGGTTTATACTGAACAAATCGAACTTCAGGGTTCACAAGAAATTTCTAAATCAATCGATCTTTCCATGTTGCCATCTGGCATTTATATGATGGAACTTTTCTCTTCAAATGGAAAAGAGACTCTTAAGTTGATTAAGAACTGATATAGTTTTCTTTTTAAAAGGTCCGCTTGATGCATTCAAGCGGACCTTTTTTCGTTTATAGGTATCCTTATCGGAGTAATGTAGAAGCTGAGATTAAAATTTAAATTCCAATGTAAGGAATCGACAATACTATAATGGGTAAATATGGCTACATGACGCCTTTAAGAATATAATTAATACAATAATTCAAATAAATAAAACACATTACTGAATTGTTAACAACGGATATGATATAAATCAATAATTCGGCATTGTAAGATTGAGCCGCAATTCAATACATTTGAGAAACATATAACCTAAACCTCATGAAAACTCTTACCTCTTTTCGCAAGCCCATTATGGCAGGTGCGTTGGTGCTCGGAGCAGGACTCGTTCAAGTTGCTGCTCAACCATTGTATCCTGTCACTGTTTCAAATTATGCTGTAGGTACATCACAGGATGGACTTAGCATCGGCGTTCCTGCTGGCCGTGACAATCCAAGCAATGCACTCTTCCCTCAGAACAGTGATGTTGATATGGGCGAAGTAGTTGGAAACTCATCAACAGTGAATTTTGTTTCTCTTGGATTTGGAGGAACAATTGATCTTGCTTTTAGCCAACCTTTTGGCCGTGGCGAAGGAACAGATCTTGAAATTTTCGAGACTTCCTACAATACACCAAACTGCTCAAGCTGGCAAGAGTTTGCCAATGTGTATATTTCTCAGGATGGTTGCAACTGGGTTCAAGTTGCAGCTGCTCAGTGCCAGAATTTTGGTGTTGAACTTCCTGATAATATGCCTTGGGCACTTTATGTTCGTATAGAAGATGCTTCTCCTAATGCAGCTTTCGGTAGCATTGCTGATGGTTATGATGTAGATGGAGTGCGTGCAAACTATTTGAGCAATGTTGCGTTGAAGCCAGCGGAAGCACTTCGTTATGCTGATTCATATGTAAACTTTATTCAAGGTTCCATTAAAGCAAACGCAGCCACTTTACCTGCTGTTAATCGTCGCGATCCGAACAAAGCAGTTGGTCCTGCTACAGGAAGTGATGTTGCTGGAAGTCCGGTCTTTGTTTCTCTTGGTTTTGATAAAATGTCTACCGCCGAAACAGAAGGTCAAATTACGTTGACATTCGACTACACCGTATTCGACCGTCCGGGTGCTGACATCACTGTTTTCGAAACAACTTTTGGAGACAATGGAGTTAAAACATGCGACATTTATCCTGAAGTTGCTGAATTCTGGGGTTCAAATGATGGCATGAACTGGACGCTTCTCGCAGCTGCTTCTTCTGAACCATCTGATGCATACCTTGGTGGGTCAGGTCGCCTTTGCCGTGATGGTCAGCTTGAAATTGCTGGTATGCCTGTTTCTGGAGGTGCTAGTTCTTTGCGTTATTTGAAAATCATCGACAAGTCAATTAAAACATCAAGCCGTTTCCCTGGAAGTGCAGATGGATATGACGTAGACGGTGTATTTGCTTTTCCTTGTGATATGGCAAATGATGGGAAATACGGTCTTTATGATCAAAACGATTTCCCTGATGAAGATGCATCAATGTTCTTCGCTGGAATTGCACCTAATCCAACAGATAACATTGTTAACATCAAACTTGAAACTGCAGGTTCTGACCAGAATTACGCAATCCGTGTGATTGATATTATGGGGCGCATTGTACTTGCTGAAGGGTTAAATGCTTCTGCAAATTCATTTGTGAATCATGTTATGGATCTTGGATCATTACCAGCCGGTATCTACATGATTTCAATTGAGTCTAACAATTACAAAGTCATTGAGAAATTGATCAAAAACTAACTCCTGATCAATTGTAATAAAAGGCGCTCTTTGGTTCATTCCAAAGAGCGCCTTTTTTGCGCGGAATGATAAACAAAAAAAGCCCTGAAGTATTGAACTTCAGGGCTTTTTTACGTTCGATAGAATCAGTTTTCTTTGCCAGGGTAGTTTTTAACTTTCATGGATTCTCCTTCGGATTGATCCTTTTCAGTAAAAATCTTCTTAAGCAATGCCCTCACTTCATCAAATGCAGTTTCGTTTTTCACTATAAAATCGTGTGCCCCCATTTTGAAAGCACTAATTGCAACATCTGCTCCGGTTTGACCTGATAGAAATATGACGTGGATGTCAGGGTCGAACGCTTTAATTTTTTGAAGCACTTCTATTCCGGACATACCTGGCAAACGATGATCCAGAATAACTACTCGAGGTTTTAATTTCAGGTTATCAACACACTCTTCTCCATTGAAAAAAACTCTGATGCCATCATAGTAGTTCGCCTCCAAGTCATAATTGATCAGGTTGGCGAAGAAAGGCTCATCCTCAACGATAAAAATCTTAACCTTGTCTTGCTTCTTCATGCGTTAGGTTTTTCTTTGAATGTGTTTATTCGTAAGCATTTCAGAAAAGTTTCGTGTTTTTTATTTTTCAACATCACATCCAACTTCGAGGCTTTGAAATCCACACTCAATACTCACGTAAAATAGCTAAAGATTTCATTCTGAAACAAACCATTTTCAAAAGGATTTATACATTTCTAATGTTCATTAGTTCGGTCTGCTTTCAAATCCTATTCTGCACAATTAAGATGCAGTATACATCTATTGGCAATAAATTGCATCATCAGATCCAATAATATCCAATCGGACAGCCTTTATTTAATCTGCTTGTCGAATGTGTGCGCCATTTAAGCGTTTTTCTATTCAAGTGAAGGCTCGTCATTTTTTTTAAATCCAATGCTCCCCGATTTTATTTTGAGTTGAAGACACTCAAATTGTTGCAAAGGATTTAGGAAGCAATCTTTTATCTACTACGTTGAAAAAATGCAAACCCAAATACGTGTCTATGATATGGTTAAATCCAACAAATCAACCTAGTGATTGTACCTGTATTTTTAGGGACTTTGCGTGTAATGAATTTTGCAACCTATTCTTTTATAATCTGTTGGTGAATATAATCATCAGCATTGGATTCTAGGAAATGGGACTTACTGCTCATATAGTGTGATTAGATAATCGTAGAATGTTGCTAAAGTTTGCATTCACTTAACGATTTATACTGGTGTGTTCCTTTATCAAAAAGAGGAGGAAGAGAACTTGAGGCAATCGCTTAAAAGTGAAAGGGCTTCTGTGAAAACGGCAGCTTTGAGGTTTTCCTGCTGATGGTTATTATAGAAAGAAACATATATGTACCAACCAGAGGCATCTGCCATCACATGAGC
>CALQRR010000158.1 GCA_943333015.1 Chitinophaga pinensis
ATCGAAGTGTTCGAGTAATTCCTTGAAAAAGGCCAGATTGGAAAACAGAGAACCGCGGGGAATTGACCAATCATCGACCAGACTAAAAGGCACTCCTAAGCCCACATCAAAAGAATGATTCACAGCTCTTCCTTGCCAAAATGGACTAGTGGGAACTGGCGGCAACGCATCCATGGCACAAATCATCAGAACGGGACGAGCAGATTTTTGTGTAATTAAAACAGGCACGTCAATGGCCATGGTTGTTCGAGAAGTATGGGCTTCCATCAAACTCCGAAATGGCTCCCGAAGATGCGTCAGTTGAGTACCTGCAATATTCTGATTTCCAGGGAGGTGATAGGAAGAAATTTGATCATAACACCGCTGTAAATTAGCCGATGGGAGAACCAACTGCTCCTGAAGGATATCTATTACTCCGGGCTGAATTGAAAACCGATGCTCATTCATAGATTAAACGAAATATCCAAAACCAAAAAGCAATCAAAATGGCAATGCCCAAAATGGCTCCAGCTACACCTACCCATTTGATGAGTTTTATACTAAAGAAATCAAGTTCCTGATCCAACTTCTGGTCATGGGTTTCTTGTTGATCGGTGCGCTTTTCGCGTTGTTTTCTTAGACTCATTATACTTAAATCATTGAAATCAAATATGTTCAACACTAAAACTTGTATCAACTTCTAACAGGAATGCTTTTTTATTAGCGTATTTTATTTTTACAACACAAAGAGATCTAATTTAATAATTGGTGTTTTTTTTACCTGAACTCCTTTTAAAAAATCCAACAATATCCAATCCTGATCAGCATCGAATGTACATTTATCAGTAAAAAAATATCCATCGGGCCAGATTCGTTATTTAAACCAAAATTCATTGAGATTTCAATGAACAATATGCTTATACATCCTGACCTTTCGCCTACTCAGCTAGCATTTACCTTTAGTATGTTACTGCATCGCATGACTGTTTATTCTTTACGATTATGATAATATATTGGGACTTTGAAAATAGACGCGAAGAAAATTCCAAGAGCTGTTTCACCTAAAAGACGATCTTTCAATAAACAGTAGTGATCAACAGGAGCTATGAAAAAACGCAAAAACTGACTTAGTGAAAAAATGCATGAAAACGCAACAATCGCAATCAAAGGCCATTTTAACATTCCCTGTAATTTGCTGCTTAATAGAAATAATAATAAAACAGGCATTACAATGCAATCGATGAATTGAAAAAAAGCATTGAGAAATGCATATGAAACAGGAACCGTATACCGAATCACCTTGTTCGACAAAAATTCCATATCCTTTGTTTGTTTCGGAAATGGAATGATTTCATCCACCAAACTTTGAATAAATCCCATCTAGCTTGGCTTTTGAAAAAAAGAAAAAAACAAGATCACCAATGAAAATGCATTGGAAACAAGTGTACTAAAACCAAGGTAATACCAACCCTTATCTTGAGTTGGAGAAGACGTTTCAACAAAAGCCAAGGATAAATATCCAAAAGCAAATGCACATACAAGCGATAGAAAAATCCATCCCCATCCGCCATTCCCTTTTTTTCTGCTTCGAAATGCAAGGCAACTAAAAATAAAAGAAGCAAAGAAGGAGCTGATGAGATAGAATATGACTAGTGCCAATGAAAATCCAGCAGCGCCTTCTTGCTTTTTATTTTCTGCCATTGCCCGGAATGATTTTAGCTAGTTGTTTCAGCACCTCTCGACCAACTTTCTGCTGCAAACCACCTTTCGTTGTGGGTATTCCAGTGGCCCGTGCAATGGATTGCTTGACTGCTGTAATACCCAACAAACGGTTCAATGAGAATGAAAAACCGAATTTTCCCATCAATGCGATTTTTTAGTTCGTTCGTTGCGATAATATTCATCGAGTGTTGTAAACTCTGTGGTGGCAAGCCATTCGTCAATGGACTTGAATCCTTTGGCTTTAACATCCTCCAACACATCTTCTTTGCGCATGGCCTGTCCGAGTGTATAGCGGTTGTTGATCAGGTAGGTTTCGTATTCGTTTGAAATCTGCACAATGATTCCAAAAACGTCTTTGAACGCTTGTTCAACTTCCCCTACGGTCATGGTTGCCTTGATTTTCAATTTCCCGGAAGTCTCTGTCGCAGAAATCTGCTTCAACATCAACTTTTCATCCGCTAGATGACGTCCCTTGTAAACACGAAGTACCAAACCAAAATTGTCGAAAAACTGACGCTGTAGTTCAACCACGAGCATAGAGGAACTGGGCTCAAAGTCACTGGCTTTGAACCGATCGAAAAATGAATTGAACATCAATTAGAATTTTACAGGTTCACAGCCTTCTTCTTTCGCTGCTGCATTCAATCCCGCGAGCGTGTGGTCATCATATTTGGGACCTGTTGCCACCCATTTTCCATTACGACGAAAATGAATGTTACAACGTACCGAAAATACATCCTGAAATTGTTTTTCAAACGAACGTACTTTCAAATTACCATGAATGGATAGATCGGATGCCCCTGTTGGTGTATAAACGCCCCCCATCGAAGTGACGCGTGCATTGGCAATGGTAAGATCCTCATTCACCGGTTTATCGTCAGGATAACGGAGGGATGCATAGAGATACGGATATTCCTTTGCAAAATTCTTGTAAAATGACATTACTTTCTGCTTTCCGGATACTTTGAAGTCTGACATAATGTAGAGTCGAATTGATTGATCTCAAAAATGAAAAGACGCCCCCTTAATTTCAGGGTCAAGTATGTTCATGTTTAGCGCCTTTGTTGCTTAAATCGCCTAGACCATCGAATACCACTTGGCTCGAGATTGAAAATTGTTTGACGAAGCATTTCTGGTTGATTGGCAAAGACCAAATCCACGTTTAAATACGAAAGCACTTCTTCCACATGAACCGTTTCCGATTTACAGTGCTTCAGAACTTCCAACAAGTGATGACAGATGACACGAATACCATATCCGTCTAGCTGCTCGTTATGGCAACGAACCCAGTGCAATGCATCCGTAATTTTATTATTCATTCGTTTGTCATCACAATAAAAAGCATGGTAAATCCCCACGGAAAGAAAACGACCAATGTTAAATGGATGCATCTGCTCAACGGAAATTGTCTCAATGCTCAGCTTGGAGCTGATCTGTTTAAAGCAGAGCTGAATGCCCGTGACATCTTGTTGTTTGAGATGATAATAAAACTGCATGCATAAAGCGAAAATCAAATCATTCTGCGCATCGGCAGCATTATTATCAATGCTTTTGATATAGCAATCGAGTCCTTTGATATAGTTGGGCAATAGAAAGTCCGGATCGGCATTCAATTCAATAAACGACTTTCGAATAACAGGATATTGGATAAAACGCTTGTAAAATTCTGTTTCAGAGGAAGGATGCCGCTGTAGAATTTCGTGGAATAGTTCACCGAAATTATACATGAACCGATACGAATCAACATACTGAGGTGAACCAGACATCGCGTCAAAAAGCTGATGCAGTGGCTTCCAAGAAGATGTTGTTAGATTGAGAGCTACAAGGTTGTAGTTTAAATCAGTTTCACAAAAAACACCCACTTTTTGCAGTTGCTCCTCGGATGCTTGACATCCGGTGCAATAATCTTCCCAATTGGTATAAGGAAACGTTAACGAAGCCAATTTATCCAGTGTATCGAGGTAAAAATGATTGCTCGACGATACATTTAGAAATAACCGACTAAATGTTGAGGGAGAGATATACACCTCGTGGGTTTGACGAACTAATTCGGAAATGCGATCAGCGTCCGGTCGGTTCCTGACCATCATACCCAGTGTTGATTGCAAATCTTGCCTGAGGCGCTTGATGTACTTTTCGTCTAGTGAATGTTTGGGCTTCGGCATATTCGATTCAAAATAAGAATGGCAATGAGCACAATACGAAGGAAAGTTACAAGCAATGAACGGGTGAATAAAAATCCGGTTTTTGTTGAGATCCAGACTCCCAATGAGCGCTCAAGTATGTTCAAGTAATATCGTTTTGCTTTTTAACAAAATACCGAGCAACGAGAAAAAGGGCAGCAGTGGCAATGAACAATTCAACAGTACCAATTGCACTGTTACCGGTGAGCATATTCCACCAGCCTGTTTTAATGGTAAAAAAACCAACGCATGCTAATAGCCAATAGCCCCACATGGAGAAATTAATTGGAAAAAGTCGTGTTCGAACCGTTTGGAAAAACAGCTCTTGCTGTGACTGGCGAACCGGAGGGCTGAGGAACGTTATGAGCACCCAAGTAAGCGTTACAGCAATCGTTAAGATCAGAAGTTTGGAAGCATATGCAGTCAGTGAAAGCGTCTTCTGAAACTGCAATTCAAACACCTGGAAGGCTTGCACATATCTGTGAAGCAGGGAAAATCCAAACGCATAGAGCAAGGAAGCTACCATGGCCGAAAATTGCGACCAGGCATTGATGCGTTTCCAAAACCAGCGTAAAATAAATACAGGACCAACACCTGCCGATACAACAAATAAGTGTTCAACGATACTGACCAAGGAATTGTGCTGAGTTGCGAGAAATATGCTCAACCACGTAATCAGGATCATCCACAAAACAGGCATCAAACGATTTCGAGGCTTGTGCTTTAGAGAAGCGATTTGATGCAATCGGCTTTCGATCATTCCGGCAGACCAAAGCTGAAAATTGGATGTAAGGGAAACGAAAGCTACGAGCAACATACCGATACCCGCAAATTTAACAGTTCCATGCAGGTTTAAAAAAAACTGGGCTATAAGTTCCTCGCCGCTGGCAAATGGTTGATCGATCTGTGATCCCAAGGCATACAAGGGTATTAGCATCAGGAATACTTGAATGACCATAAATAGCAATAAACCGGTCAACAAGTGCACAGTCCCTTTTTGTCCTTTGGCATTCAGCAGTTTCTGACCATCCATATCGGGCATGTCACATAAAACGGCTGACCACCATTGAAAACCTAAAAATAGCAGCACATTGTTCCAACCCAAAACATCACTTGCTGCTGGAAACAACGATGTACGAAAACCTGCAGAATGAATCGTTTGGGACATTTCAGCAGGAGTTCCAAGTTGCAGGATTATGCCAACAGAGAACCAAAGAAGCAATAGGATAAACACGACTGCCATCC
>CALQRR010000159.1 GCA_943333015.1 Chitinophaga pinensis
TTACCCAAACTGCTTATCATTATCACACTGGCTGCTGTATTTCGTGAAAAAAGTGTGGGCATGGTCATCGGCATCATCGGATTTACCAACTGGCCTTCGGTTAGCCGTTTTACCCGCGCCGAAATGTTGAGAACCAAAAATCTCAGTTATATAGAAGCTGCCAGAAGTATTGGCATGAAGGATATGCGGATCATCTTCCGACATGCCTTACCCAATGCATTTGCTCCGGTGTTTATCGAGATTGCCTTTATCGTTGCCGGTAGTATTGTTGCAGAAAGCAGTTTGTCGTTTTTGGGAATTGGTGTTCCGGATGATGTTGTTACCTGGGGATCGATCCTGAGTGCCGGACGGCAACAGTTTGATGCTTGGTGGATGGTACTTTTCCCCGGATTGGCTATTTTCATTACTGTATTTCTGTTACAAACCATTGGAGAGCGTTTGCGCGAGTCGGCCAACGGTTGATCTCCCTTGTGAATCTTCCAAAATAACATCAACCGGAAAGCCTGAAAAAACAACACTTTACTTCGATTAAACCGAAGCGGCTATGCCCGGTTGCGTGAAGTTTTGGGACTTTGATTAGACTTTTTTTCGGTTAGAAGGAAGATATATTGGTTTTCTCTGCCAGCTGAAAATGCTTCTTTAAAACAATCGCTGAACAAATAACTTACAGGGCCTGTCAAACAAAAAAGCCGCACCTGATTCACAGATGCGGCTTAGCTGATGGAGGATGGCCAATCAGATTTTAAAAGCGCGATTTATCTCTTCCATACTGGAATTGTTGTCTTTAAGGGCAAATGGTAATTGCTCCGCGATAATCGCCAGGAGGTTATAGATATCTTCGAACGAATGTCCGGTTGTTACCGGAATCCGAAGACCGGTATTTTTATAGGGAACACTTGGAAAAACGCTCAGGTTGATATAAAAACCTTTGTTCATGATACGCGTCACCATGTTGTAGCCAACACCGGGCTTACCCACTCCAATGAAAAAGATAGGGGAATTGGATTCACCAATAAGGGGAAGTTTAAAACTCTTACAGGTTTCGACAAAGTAATCAACACGCTTTTGCAATTCTGCCTGATGGCTTTTAATCTCCGGGCTGAGGTGTAATTTCGTAGAGGCGATGATCGCACCCAACATGGGTGGTTGAATAGGGCCGGAGAAAATGAATGTTCCTCCACAATTCCGAACACGACGTTTTACACGCTCATTTGGAAATACCAATACACCACCGCAGGCTGCAAAGCTTTTTGCAAGGCCAGCAACAAGATAGAGACGTTCGTGAAAAGGCTTCTGACTTAACACATAACCAGTTCCGTTTTTCCCTGCCCAACCTGTACCATGGGCATCATCCACATACAAATGAAACTGCTCATAAGTATCGAGTAAATTATACAGATCGTTTAGCGGAAGAAAATCCCCATACATCGAATACACACCATCGGCCATGTACCAGATTTTCTCATATTTTCCTTTGAGCTCATTGATACGCTCTTCGAGGATGTCCATCCGGTTGTGACGAATCAGCTCCACATGAATGCCACGTGCTTTAATCAGTTGAGCGGCTGTTTGAACACAGGAATGCACTTGCAAATCGAGAATCACACAATCACGATCGCCCACCAAAACCGGAATATTGGAAAGGTGTCCGAGTGTAACCGTTGGCGCTAAAAGTACCGGACGTTCAAACATATCCTCCAGCAAGCGCTCTGCCTCAGAATAAAGTGTGACAGAAGCATACGCACGGGAAGATGAAAACTGGGAGCCATAACGGGTTACTGCATCAACAACGCCCTGCACAATAGCCGGATGTTTTTCGAGACCCAAATAACTGCATGACCCAAAATTGACAACATCACGCCCCTTGACTCGAACAGTCCGGCCATTGATTTCCAAATCCTCTATTTCTAGTTGAGCAATTCCCAGATTAGATGAAATATTGGTCACCTCATCAATCGTATCTAATACCTGTTCGTGTCGGGTCTTAGTCAGTGTAGTTGTTTGACTCATAATAGGAATTGTACGTTTTCCAAATTTACCCAAGTGTTAGCCCCTGCATGGAGAAACATAATCAAAAGATATAGACAGGGTTATTAACAGCGAAGCCTTCTGTTTTCAACTATTTCAATTAAATTTTGATAGTTCTGGAGTTGGAATTTACCAAACATTAAAAACAGGGCGAGAAATGATTGTTTGACTGGGATCAATTCAATTGTGAATGATCCCCGATAAAGGGTTGGCTTTTTCTATCTTTGCAACATGGCATTGAAAAACGACGAAGAAACCGAAAAGCTCTTTTATACCATTGGAGAAGTCGCGGCACGTTTCGATGTTAATGCTTCCCTGATACGCTTTTGGGAGAAGGAATTTGATAGTATCAAGCCCCAGAAAAATAAAAAAGGCAACCGCCTTTTCACCAAAGAAGATCTGGATAATTTCCACCTCATCTTTCATTTGGTGAAAGAACGTGGCTATACCCTTCAGGGCGCGAAACAAAAAATGAAACAGAATCAGGGTGAATTAGAACACAGTCATGACATTGTCAAGAACCTCCAGCGCATTCGTGCGTTTCTTGTGGAGATGAAAGGCAATCTCTGATGTGTATCTCCCTCATTTAGCGTTCAACTCATAGCATGGATTTCCAGCTCATATCTGATTTTTCTCCTACCGGCGATCAACCCGAAGCCATTCGTCAACTCTGCGAAGGTGTCAATCGGGGCGACAAATCCCAGGTATTACTCGGTGTTACCGGATCGGGAAAGACGTTCACCGTTGCCAACGTGATTCAACGCACCGGCCGGCCAACACTTATCCTGAGCCATAATAAAACGCTGGCCGCCCAACTTTATCAGGAATTCAAAACATTCTTCCCCAAAAATGCTGTTGAGTATTTTGTTTCCTATTACGATTACTACCAACCGGAAGCCTATCTCCCAGTTACGAATACATACATTGAAAAAGATCTGGCCATCAATGAAGAAATCGAAAAGCTGCGTCTGAGTACAGCTTCTTCCCTCCTTTCTGGTCGTCGAGACATCATCGTGATTTCTTCCGTTTCCTGCATATATGGTATGGGAAATCCTGAAAACATCAAGTCAAACACCGTTAAAATTAAACGGGGCGAAATCATCAGCCGAAACCGCTTTCTGCACATGCTTGTGGGGGCATTGTATTCGCGCACCGAAGCCGAATTTAAAAACGGAACCTTTCGCGTCAAAGGAGATACCGTAGATGTATTCATCGGAAATGCATCTGTGGCTTATCGGGTTTGCTTTTTTGGTGATGAAGTGGAACAGATCGAAGTGATTGATCCTGAAAGTGGATCACGCCTCGAGGAAATGGATCAGGTGATCATCTATCCGGCAACCATCTATGTTGCCAACAAAGACACCATGAAAGACGCCATCTACCTGATTCAGGATGACATGGTGAAACAATGCGAATTCTTTAAAAGCGAAGGTCGATACCTCGAAGCAAAACGCCTCGAAGACCGTGTGACCTATGATCTGGAAATGATCCGTGAATTAGGCTATTGCAGTGGAATTGAGAATTATTCCCGGTATTTCGACGGACGTGTGATGGGCTCCAGACCGTTTTGTTTGCTTGATTATTTTCCGGATGATTTCTTGATGGTCATTGATGAAAGTCACGTGACACTTCCCCAGATTAAAGCCATGTACGGAGGCGACCGTTCACGAAAACTAAATCTGGTAGAATACGGCTTCCGCTTACCGGCTGCTATGGATAACCGTCCGCTGATGTTTGATGAATTTACCGGACTGGTCAAGCAATTGATTTATGTCAGCGCTACGCCTTCCGAATATGAATTAAATCAAAGTGAAGGCGTTGTGGTAGAACAGCTTATTCGTCCTACCGGTTTGCTCGATCCAATCATTGAAGTGCGCCCAAGTCAAAATCAGATTGACGACCTACTCGATGCTGTAGATAAAGTGGTGAAGCGTGATGAACGGATTTTGGTTACAACGCTAACTAAACGTATGGCCGAAGAACTGTCCAAATACATGACCCGCTTGCACATTCGTTGCCGGTATATTCACTCCGATGTGGATACGATGGAACGTGTGGAGATTCTCGGCGATCTGCGTTTGGGGAAATTCGACGTCCTCATTGGGGTGAATTTGCTCCGCGAAGGCCTCGATCTTCCTGAAGTATCCTTGGTGGCCATTCTCGATGCCGATAAAGAAGGATTCCTGCGTTCGGAACGTTCCTTGGTGCAAACCGTTGGACGGGCTGCTCGAAACATCAACGGACGTGTAATCATGTATGCGGATAAGATCACGGCTTCGATGGCAAAAACCATCGATGAAACCAACCGCCGGCGTGAAAAACAGATGCAATACAACATCGAGCACAACATCACGCCAACGCAGATTGTAAAATCGCACGACAGCATTTTTGCCAAACGCAGCGGAAGCGAAAGCTCTTCCTCTCCTCGGCCGTATGTCGAAAACGAATCGATCAATTTGGCTGCCGATCCGGTGGTCAAATACATGAGCAAAGAGCAGTTACAGAAATCCATCGCACAAACACGCAAATCGATGGAAAAGGCAGCAAAAGACCTCGATTTTATTGAAGCTGCCCGTTTGCGGGATGAATTGTTCGCGTTGGAGAAATTGCTCAAAGAGAAATAAACGTTTTCCGCTCTTGCTTGCGGATAGTCAACAGTGAAAATACAGTACTGCTTAAAATCCGGTGCTGCCGTTTCCCACAGCGCATTAATCTCCAAAAAACACCTCCGATTTCCTGTGTCTGGAGAGCAGACATCTCAACGCATCCAAACAAAATCAGGTATATCGGGTTCTTTTTGAACAGTGTACACCTTGAAAACCTCTATTAACCAATAGCTTTCTCCAAGGTCGGCACGGCACCAAACTATCCTTCACGTTCACATAGGTATATAACCCAACAATGAGGAGTTCTTCCAATCAGTTACTTCCAGCCATTCAATCCCGTAAAAGCTTTCGGTCTTTCACCAAGCAAGCGCTTACTGAAGAAAAGATTGCTGCGCTTTTCGAAGCAACCCGATTAGCTCCTTCTTCCATGAATGCTCAACCGTGGTCGTATGTATATGCCACTCCCGAGAATAAGTCGGGCTTCGAAAA
>CALQRR010000160.1 GCA_943333015.1 Chitinophaga pinensis
CGGCCCAACAACAAGATCGACCAGTTTTTCTTCCTCGAGCAGCTTCGATTTAAGTCGCTCTGCCATGCAACCTAAAACCCCAATGATTAAATCGGGCTTGCTTTTTTTAACTTTATTATACTCTGTCAATCGCTGTCTAACACGCTGTTCTGCATTATCCCGGATTGCACAGGTGTTGACAAAAATTAAATCGGCCTCCTCCATTATTTTAGTAGTGGAAAAACCTTCTTTAATGAGAATAGATGCAACGATCTCGCTATCGGCAAAATTCATTGCACAACCATAACTCTCCAAAAACATTTTTTTGCTTTTGACCGTATTGGTTTCCGCTGAAAGCATCAGCGCTTCTCCTTGCCTTGATTCGTCTATGACTTTCGTTGAATGCTCGTCCATGGTTATCTTAAGGAGGGCAAAAGTAGGCATTACCAATGGCGTGACAAAATGACACGCATCTGACATGCATTAAAATTTAACCTTACCAAAGCAGTGCATTAAAGGGCTATCGGAATATTTAATTTGCGCAGGCCGGATTTCTTTCTGTTTCTTTGTCTCCATTCATCCCCAAACATATTTTGCTTAAGATGCCTAAAAACCTTGTCATTGTTGAGTCCCCGGCGAAAGCAAAAACGATCGAAGGCTTTCTTGGACCCGATTACATAGTTAAATCCTGTTTCGGACACATCCGAGATCTGAGTAAATCAGACATCTCGATTGATGTGAATAACAATTATGCTCCTAAATATGAAATCTCTCCTGATAAGAAGGAAATCATCAAGGAACTGACTAAATTGTCGAAGAGTGTAGATACTGTATGGCTCGCGTCCGACGAGGACCGGGAGGGTGAAGCCATTTCTTGGCATTTGTCAGAGGCGCTTAATCTGGATCAATCCAAGACCAAGCGCATTGTTTTCCATGAGATTACGAAGCAGGCAATATTAAAGGCGATTGATAAGCCGCGTCAGATCGATTACAACTTGGTGAATGCTCAACAAGCCAGAAGAATTCTCGATCGCTTGGTGGGATATGAACTTTCGCCCATCCTTTGGAAAAAAATCAAACCGTCCCTTTCTGCAGGTCGTGTGCAGTCGGTGGCTGTGCGTCTATTGGTAGACCGCGAGCGTGAAGTAAACGGATTTCTTTCTGTTTCGGGTTTTCGTGTGGTTGCCCTTTTGTCGTTTACGCATCAGGGAAAACCGTACGTTTTAAAAGCAACATTACCGCGTAAACTTGCCAATGAGCAAGAAGCACAGGTTTTTCTTGAAAGCTGTTTGGCTGCCACTTTTAATGTAGGAAGTGTTGAAAAGAAACCCGCTAAAAGAACACCTTCAGCCCCTTTTACAACTTCTACGCTTCAACAGGAAGCTTCCCGTAAATTGGGATATTCTGTTTCTCAAACAATGGTTCTTGCCCAAAAATTATATGAGGCAGGAAAGATCACATACATGAGAACTGATTCAGTGAATCTTTCTGAAACAGCTCTCAATGCAGCCCGTGAACAAATCAACAATCAGTTTGGAGAGCGGTATCACAAGCAACGACAGTTCACCACGAAAAGCAAAGGAGCACAAGAAGCTCACGAGGCAATTCGTCCGACATACATGGAAAACCCTACGACAGAAGGGGATTCTCAGGAAAAACGTTTGTACGAACTGATTTGGAAACGCACACTGGCGTCACAAATGTCGGATGCAGAGCTGGAACGAACCGTTGTTAAGGTTTCTATCTCAACCCAAAAAGAACAGTTGGAAGCACAGGGGGAAGTGATTGTTTTTGATGGTTTCCTGAAAGTGTATATTGAATCAACAGATGATCTTTCGGAAGATGAAGAAGGATCTGGTTTATTGCCTCCTGTTGAAGCTGGTCTTTCGTTAAATCTTGACGATATGACCATTACAGAAAAGTTTCCAAACAGTCCGCCACGGTATACGGAAGCTTCCCTTGTAAAGAAACTTGAAGAACTTGGAATTGGTCGTCCCTCGACCTATGCACCAACGATTTCGACCATTCAGAAACGTAATTATGTTGTAAAGGAGGACCGTGAAGGAACTCCGCGCAACTATACCGTTCTAGTCCTTAAAAAGGGAGAAATAACATCTGAGAAAAAGGTCGAGATGACCGGTGCTGAAAAGAACAAGTTGTTTCCTACAGATATTGGAACAGTTGTAAATGACTTCCTGATGGAGCACTTCAGTCAAATTATGGATTTCCATTTCACGGCAAAAGTGGAAAAGGAATTTGACGAGATTGCAGAGGGAATGCAAGAATGGACGAAGATGATTAATCAGTTTTATCATCCATTCCATAAAGATGTTGAACGCACACTGGTTGAATCTGAACGAGCTACTGGTTCCCGTTTATTGGGCATTGATCCAAAAACAAACAAGAATGTTTATGTCCGTATAGGGCGTTACGGCGCCTTAGCTCAAATTGGGGAAAGCGATGATGAGGAGAAGAAATTCTCTAACCTGCGATCTGGCCAGCGTCTCGAATCGATGACCTTGGAAGATGCTCTCGAATTATTCAAATTACCCAGAAACTTAGGCGACTTTGAGGGCAAAGACATGACTGTTGGTACAGGGCGATTCGGTCCGTACATTCGTCACAACAGCTCGTTTTATTCATTACCCAAAATAGATGATCCTCTTTTAGTTGATGCAGACCGGGCACTGGAAATCATTCTTGCAAAACGGAAAGCAGATGCAGAAAAAGTGATCATGCGTTTTACGGATACAGAGCCTGAAATTCAAGTACTCAATGGTCGTTTCGGACCATATATCACACAGGGAAAAGAAAATTTCAAAATCCCGAAAGACCGTGATCCCAAGACACTTTCCCTAGCCGATTGTGTTGCTATCATTGCCGATGAGGCAAACAAGCCAAAGAAAATTAAGCGCGGAAAAAAATAATCGGTCAACGTGAATCTTTTATCTCTTCTCGATCTGCAGCAAGTCCGTGAACTAAAAAATCGCGACTGGCCTGCAAGTAGCATCGGACGGCAGATTGAGCCTTATTCGATGGATCAAATGATTCGTCAAGAATCACCGTATTTGGTTATTTTCGGAATATGCGAACCCGGTGAAGAGCAGGCGTTGTTAGCCATCAGGGAACATTTATATGCTCTTTTTTATTCTGCTAACCGATTTAATTGCGCCGATGCGGGAATTTTTATTGGGAATGAGGAAGAAATGCAAGAAGCATTGGGTCGAATTCGTGATTATGGTTCAATCCCGCTGGTGCTTTCTGCTGACCAGTCTGCAACCTATCAAATGTACCTCTCCTACTGTAACAGAGAGCAGACAGTAAATCTTCTTTCCATTGATGAACGCCCTGATTTAAGTGAGGATATTTTATTTGCAGGAAATTCAAATTGGTTGTCATTTGTTTTAGCTCACGCACCTAATTATTTATTTAATTATTCGCTTTTAGGTTTTCAAACATATTTGTCGAATTCTGAAATGCTCAAAACACTGCAGGATCTGCATTTCGACCTGCATAGACTGGGACAATTACGCAATTCAATTTCATCATCAGAACCACATTTTAGAAATGCTGATTTTGTGAGTTTTGATATCAACTCTGTTCGGGCGTCAGACAGCATCAACAATCAGAACCCTGGGCCAAATGGATTGTATTCGGAAGAGGCGTGTCAATTAATGCGCTATGCGGGAATAAGCAATAAATTAAGCATGGCGGGGATTTTTGGATGGCAACATAATTTGACCGATAATTCCATTACCCCCATGCTTATAGCACAATTGATTTGGCATTTTGCAGATGGGATTTTAAATAGAAGCGCTGACGGCAAAATTGGAGATAGTTCTGATTATACTGTGTACAAGCTCACTTCTGAAGATGTAAGTGAAGAACTTGTTTTTTATAAAAATATACGGAATGGGCGTTGGTGGATGAATGTCCCAATGAATGACTTCTCTAAGGGGAAATACAAAAAACACCATATTGTACCCTGTTCCCACGAGGATTATTTACAAGCCATGAAGGGAGAAATCCCGGAGACCTGGTGGCAAACTTATCAGAAACTCTCCTGAATATTTGTCCTTGATTATCAATGAATAAGCTATCATTCGGTTTTATTTATTAACCGTTTATTCACAAAGCCTATTGCACGTGACATTTTTATTTACGTATTTTAGCCACTTGAATGTGTCTATTCAAGAAATAACGAAGCACTAGATGAAAATACGCTTAACGGTCGCCAGCATTTTTTCTGTGGTTTTCATGGTAAATGCTCAGCAGGATCCACAATTTAGCCAGAACATGTACAACCGTCTAGCGACGAACCCTGGTTACGCTGGTACATCCGGAGCTATTTGTGGAACAGCGATCGGTAGAAGTCAGTGGTTGGGTTTTGAAGGAGCTCCTAAAACATTCGTGTTGGGTATTGATTTACCCATTGCAGCTATTAAAGGTGGTGTTGGTTTAACCCTCGTTCAGGATGCTATTGGAGTTGAAAACAATATTTATGCAAAACTGGCGTATTCATACCATCTAAAACTTAAACAAGGAACTCTTGGTTTAGGAGTGGATCTAGGTATGATGAATAAAAACCTTAATGCTGGTTTGAAACCACTTCAAGCAAATGACCCTTCCATCCCAGTTGCAGCAACTGGTGCGACTGTATTTGATGCAGGAATAGGTGCATATTATACAAGCAAAACAATTTACGCAGGTATTTCATCTACACACCTTCCACAATCAACATTTGATTTAGGAACTTCAAAATATCAATCTCGCCGTCACTATTATATCACAGCAGGATATCATTACCAATTAAATCCGGACATCGAACTGCGTCCATCCATCTTTATTAAAAACGCAGCAACGACACAATTCGACATTAACTGTAACGTTCATTATAAAAACAAACTTTGGGCAGGACTTTCTTACCGCCTTCAGGATGCGATCATTATAATGGCAGGAGCAGATGTCTATAAGGGTGTAAAACTCGGGCTTGCATATGACATGAACACTTCTTCCCTGAATCCATATAACAATGGCACACTTGAGTTTATGCTCAACTATTGTTTCAAAGTGAAGACAGACAAGCCCCGTCAGATCTATC
>CALQRR010000161.1 GCA_943333015.1 Chitinophaga pinensis
AAAATGAAGATTGCGGAACTCGAAAAAGAGATCGCATTACTCGACACCGCAGCGGAAGTCCGCAAGCCTAAGCTGGTAACGCTCATGCCTTTAACCAATGGGGCATTTAACCATTACATCGATGTTCAAGGCACTGTCGACTCTGAAGAAAATGTAGCTGTTCAACCGGGCATGCCAGGATTGGTCACCCGTGTGAATGTGCGTGAAGGCGATAATGTTAGCAACGGTCAGGTGCTGGCTGAAACAGACAACCGCGCCATCCGCGAGAGCATCGCTCAACTGCAAACCAATCTCGATTTTTCAAAAACGACATTCGAAAAACAACAACGTTTGTGGAATCAGAAAATCGGAAGTGAAATTCAATATCTGCAAAGCAAAACGCAATACGAATCGCTTCAGAAAAGTATGGGGGCGTTGCAGGCGCAACTTGACATGAGTCGTATCAAATCTCCGATTAACGGAACGGTGGATGCCGTCAATATCAAAGTGGGTGAATTTGCAGCTCCTGGCATGAATGGATCGTTCCGGGTAGTCAATTTTGGGAAAATGAAAGTGAAGGCAAAAGTGGCCGACTCCTACATAGGCAAAGTGAAAACGGGAAATCCGGTGAACATTCTCCTCGCCGATATCAACGATACGATTCAGGGAAAAATCAGCTTCGTGAGCAAAGTGGTGAACCCAATGACCCGCACATTCGACATTGAAATTGCCCTCGGATCAACCTCGTCCGACTTTCGTCCGAACATGCTCGCCACATTGAAAATAAACGATGAAAACCTCAACAACACCATCAGTGTGCTGTCAAATCTGGTTCAGAAAGACGCATCCGGAAACATGTATCTGATGCTTGCAGAAGGATCAAAGGATAAAATGATTGCACGTAAAAAAATGATCCGTACCGGAATTTCCTACGGTGATCGCATTGTGATTCTGGAAGGATTGAGTGGGTCGGAGCAATTGATTAACGCAGGTTATCAGGAAGTGGTTGATGGTCAGCCGATATCACTTAATTAATCCATCCGAATATACCCCCATCCGACCATGGAAAAGGAACATATAAAATATTTCAAACCCACCAACTGGGCGATCAACAACAGCACTGCGATCTACATCATCACTGTGCTGATCTCTCTGGCTGGAATCATCATCTTCCAACGCATTCCGAAGGAGAAATTCCCGGACATCGTGGTGCCTACGGTATTTGTTTCGACCATTTATCCGGGAGCAAGTCCGGAGGATATCGAAAACCTTATCACCAAGCCGATTGAGAAGGAAGTCAAGTCGGTTTCCGGTATCAAGAAAATCAGTTCCAATTCCATTCAGGATTTTTCACTGGTGGTGGTGGAATTTAACACCGGCGTGGATGTTGACGTAGCCAAGCAGAAGATTTCAAATGCGGTAGATAAAGCCAAGAAAGATCTGCCCAGCGATATGAAAAATGATCCGGATGTTCAGGAAGTGAACTTTTCAGAATTCCCAATCATGAACATCAATGTAAACGGGCAGTTTCCATTGGACCAACTGAAGAAATATGCCGACGATCTGAAAGACAAGATCGAGTCACTTCCCGAAATCACCCGGGTGGATATCATTGGTGCGCTTACACGTGAGGTGCAGATAAATGTGGATTTATACCGGATGCAAGCGCTAGGTATCTCGTTTACCGATATCGAACGCGCTGTTGCCAGTGAAAACGTAAACATTTCCGGTGGTGAAATTCGGATTGATGATCTGCGCAGAACTTTGCGTGTACGAGGGGAATTCAGTGATGTAAGCCAAATTGGGAATATCCTGATTCGTTCCACAAGAGGGAATCTGGCCTACTTGAAAGACATCGCAGAAGTAAAAGATGGCTACAAAGACAAGCAGGATTTTGCACGTTTGGAAGGCCGTCCGGTAATTACCATGAACGTGATCAAGCGTTCGGGTGAAAACCTCATCTCGGCTGCCGATAAAATCAAGGTGGTTATTGATGAATACAAAGCAACCAAATTCCCGAAAGGACTTGATGTAACGATCACCGGAGACACCTCCATCGAAACAAAAACGCAGCTCAATGACCTCATCAACACGGTGATTATTGGATTTGTACTGGTGGTTTTGATTCTGATGTTCTTTATGGGATTGCAAAGTGCCTTCTTCGTCGGTCTGGCAGTTCCACTTTCCATCTTGGTTGCGTTGCTGTTTATGCCATCATTGGGCTATTCGATGAATGTGATTGTGTTGTTCTCGTTCCTGCTCGCACTTGGGATCATTGTGGATGATGCCATTGTGGTGATTGAAAATACACACCGGATCTTTCATAAATACGATTTCGACATCAAGACGGCAGCAAAAGCTGCTGCAGGAGAAGTATTTATGCCCGTGTTGGCAGGTACTTTAACCACCATTGCACCGTTTTTCCCGCTACTGTTCTGGCCGGGCATTGTGGGCGAATTCATGGGCTATCTCCCCGTAACGCTGATCCTGACCTTGTTTGCTTCACTCTTTGTAGCATTCATCATGAATTCTGTGTTTGCTGTGACATTTATGAAACGCGATGAACACAATCATAAAGCGCATGCGAAAGAATTGGTGTTACCAGCCATCATCTTTGGTGTATTGGCCCTTTTAAGCCATGCCGCAGGAATGACTGCCGTTGGAAATGTGTGTTTTCTGATGCTGGCCCTTACGCCGGTGTATCTGTATCTCCTCCGACCTCTTACCGTGAAATTTCAGCTGGACATCTGGCCACGTTTTGTGGCTATGTACAAGCGCTCCATTAAAACAGTCCTTATAGGCAATCGCCCAATTGCAATGATTGTGGGTGTGGTGGTGTTGTTTTTCGTGTCCATATTTGTTTTCGTGCTTTCGAAACCCAAAGTTGAATTCTTCCCCAACGGAGACCCCAACTTTGCCTACGTATATCTGCAGTTACCAATTGGCACTGATGCAGAAGTAACCGATTCGGTGGCGCGTATTGTGGAGCAACGCGTATTTGAAGTGCTGGGAGAGAATAATCCGAATGTAGAATCGGTGATTTCGAACGTTGGAATCGGAGCCGGTGATCCTCAAAATCCCGATCGTGTAGCGACGCCTCATAAAGGAAAAGTGTCGGTTGCGTTTGTCGATTTTAGTGAACGTGGCGATTTCTCAACGTCCGAATGCTTGGAGAAAATTCGTGAAAACGTAAAAGGAATTCCGGGTGTACGCATTACCGTAGATAAAGAAGCCAATGGTCCTCCAACTGGAAAGCCGATCAACATCGAAATCAGTGGAGACGATTTTGACGAGCTTCAGAAGATTGAGGAGAAAATGCGTGCGGCAATTTCCAAAGCAAAAATCCCTGGAATCGAAGACCTGCAAACCGATCTTCAGCGAAACAAACCGGAAATCATCGTTACCATTGATCCCGATCGTGCCCTTTCTCTAGGAATGAACAAAGCTCAAATTGCCCTGGAACTTCGTACGGCCTTGTATGGAAAAGAGATATCCAAATTCAGGGATGCCGACGATGATGCGGAAATTACCTTGCGACTTGCCTCCAGCTACCGCGATAAAGTAGATGATTTACTCAACATGCAGATTGCCTTTTTGGATATGAGTACAGGTTCGTTCAAGCAAGTACCCGTGTCGGCCGTTGCTTCTGTTGAATACGAAAAAGCGTTCAGTTCCATCAACCGGAAAAACCAACGCCGGGTGGTGACATTGTCGTCTAATGTGCTCACGAACTATACCGCCAATGAAATTGTCCGTTCCATCAATCAGCTTATTCCATCGTTGGATGTTCCCGAAGGATATGAAGTAAAGTTGACCGGAGAGCAAGAACAACAGCAGGAAACTTCCGACTTCTTGGGGCTGGCATTTATGGCTGCTTTGGCCTTGATGTTCCTGATTTTGGTAACGCAGTTTAACTCCCTTGTTAAACCTCTGATTATCTTCTCCACGGTAGTATTTTCCCTCATCGGTGTATTCTTTGGCTATGCCATTACTGGAATGACGTTTTCCATTGTGATGACTGGTGTCGGGATTTTTGCCCTTGCGGGAATTGTCATCCGGAACGGTATCCTTCTGATTGAATTTATTGACGAGTTGCGTGCTCGCGGCTTGAGTCCCGAAGAAGCCATTGCCGAAGGCGGTTCAACCCGTATGACGCCGGTTGTGTTAACCGCTTCGGCAGCTATTCTCGGATTGATTCCATTGGCCATCGGTGTGAATATCGATTTCAACGGATTGTTTGCACACCTAGAACCGCACTTTTTCCTCGGTGGTGACAACGTTGCCTTCTGGGGACCATTGGCCTGGACCATGATTTATGGTTTGATCATCGCTACATTCCTCACGTTGATGATTGTTCCGGCCATGTATCTGATCTATCTGAAGGTTAAAAAACGCTTCGGCATGGAAGGATCTGGTGAAAAGCCGCACGATGGAACAATGCTTTAATCAGGACACTTGCCGCACCTGATACAACCTCATTTTGAAAGCACCCTTCCAGTTTCGGCGGGGTGCTTTCATTTTAAAGAATCTGTAATCTTTACAAAAAGTTTCTTTCTGAATTCAACTTCCATCTGTCCGAATTCTGTTATTTTGTAATTCAATCCACTCATTAGATCTAAAATCATGGCATTTGAACTTCCTAAACTTCCATACGCATTTGAAGCGTTAGAACCCAATATTGATGCACGTACAATGGAAATCCATCATACCAAGCATCATCAAGCATATGTAAACAACCTCAACGCAGCACTTACAGGAACAGCCGACGAAGGCAAATCACTGGAGCAACTGATGGCCAATATTTCTAAAGCATCCATGGCAGTCCGCAACAATGGCGGTGGACATTACAACCACAGCCTTTTCTGGGAAATCATGGGCCCTAACGCTGGCGGTGCACCAACAGGTGAATTGGCAGATGCCATCAATCAAGCTTTTGGAACCTTTGACAAATTCAAAGAGGATTTCTCTAAAGCAGGGGCAACTCGTTTTGGTTCTGGCTGGGCCTGGCTAGTAAAGCACGATGGCAAATTGGTGGTGACATCAACGCCCAATCAGGACAATCCGTTGATGGATATTGCGGATGTTAAAGGCACCCCGATT
>CALQRR010000162.1 GCA_943333015.1 Chitinophaga pinensis
TTAATCCATTCAACAACCGGCCATTTGGAAAGGTCGTAGCACGTCCGGTGGATAAGCGCGATAATTATGTAAAGCGTTGTGTTGCCATCGGAGGCGATAAACTGGAAATCAAAAACAAGCAGTTGTACGTGAACGATAAACCTGCGGTGAATCCAGAGATGATGCAGTTTTCATACGATCTGCAGTTCAACACGATGAACGATCCGAAGAAAACCTTCGACAAGCTCGATGTTACCGACATGGAGCAGTACCGGAATATTTCCAATGCGAATTTGTGGCAAGTACATTTGAATAAAAAGAACAAGGAAAAGCTTCAGAATTCACCCCTTGTTGCACAGATGGCCGAACGTATGGATCCGGTTGGAATGTATGACCCGGATATTTTTCCCAATGTTGGTTCCTATGCCTGGAACAAAGATAATTACGGACCATTGGTGATCCCGAAAGCAGGCATGACCGTGAAACTCGATACGCATAGCATTCATCTGTACAAGCGTATTATAGGAGTTTACGAGGCCAACGATTTGAAAATCAAAGGAACACAAATCCTAATCAATGGAACTCCAGCAACGGAATATACCTTTAAGCAGGATTATTATTTTATGATGGGGGATAACCGTCACAATTCGGCCGATTCCCGTTTTTGGGGATTTGTTCCGCACGATCATATTGTGGGCAAAGCCGTATTCGTTTGGCTCAGCCGTTCAACCAACCGCAGCTTTCCGAATATCCGTTTCGAACGAGTATTCAGCTTCATCAGTAAGGACGCTATTTCTCGTTCCTACTTCTTTCATATCATGATACCACTTGTATTGCTGATTGTGGGCTGGAACAACCGCAACCGTTTCCGGGTGCAACGTTAATGAACACATCAGATCATAAAAAATCCCCGTTGCTTGAATGCAGCGGGGATTTTTTTTGGGTGAATTGTATGTTTTGAAGAAACGAGAAACAGGAATTGTCCGTTGATTTATAAGGTGTTCCGAAGATGATTTACCAAAACCTTCAAACCTTTATCATAACTGATGTTGTTCGTTACAATAATGTCAGCATCATCCCTGTATGGACGGAGATATTGATGATAACTAGGCATCACATGGTTATTCCACTGATACATTACCGTTTCTTCGGGATATCCGCGTTCATCTTTATCACGACGCAGACGGCGTTGTAATTTTAGATCTTCACGCGCGTCGATGTAAACTTTTAGATCGAGCTGATTGCGAATTTCCTCATAATGGAAAATGAATAAGCCTTCCATAATGATAATCGGAGCGGGGAGCAGTTCAATGATACGGGAAGAATGTGAAGCATTGTTGAACGTGTATTCCTTTAGTTCCACTTTTTCCCCTTGCATCAACCGGCACATGTCTTTGTAAAAAGCATCGCGGTGAATGGAAGTTGGCAGATCGAAATTGATCTGGTCATTTTCGTCCTTGACCTGTTGTTCTTTGGGTAGATAATAATTGTCCTGTGAAACAACACAGGCAGCTCCGGCAGGCAATGATTCGCGCAAATTTTTCAGGAAAGAAGTCTTCCCCGAAGCGCTACCGCCCGAGATTCCAACAACATAAGGTCTTCTGCTCATTGGGACGCGAAATTACAGTTTCTCAACCAAATCTCCTTATGTGTTTTCTTTAAAAACAGGATTAATTCTTTGGTGTTTTTTTAATCCGTTCAGAAGCTTGCTGCACAGGGGAGTACAACATTTATTCAGCTTTTTTGCGCATCCTATTATAATAAAACAGGTCTCTTAAAAAGGTATATACATAAAAAAATGCAGCCTAAACCGTGGTTCAGACTGCATCGTAGTATTCTTTCAAGCGGTATTATTGAAACATTGCCGCTCCAAGGATCTTCGTATTCTCAATCGGATTCATCACCATTACAGGAATCTTTTTTTCATTGGCAATAATCTCCTGCTCGCGCGATCCAGTAAAAATCTCCAAAACTTCAAGTTCTTCATCAGTCATCATGATCAGCAAATCAGCTTCTTTAGCTGATGCATAAATCACAATTTCTTTGTGAAAAGCAGTCATTCCGCTTGCAAACTCAAACGAGAATTTACAGTTGTGTTGTGTTAGATATTTTGTGGCAAACTGAACGTTGTTCTGAATTTTATGTTTGGTCCATTCATCTTCATTGTTTTCGGCAATGAGATAAAAATGGCAATTGAACAGTTTCGCAAGAAATATTGCCCAAGCCAGTTTCTGCCGGCTTTCAATTGTCACTGAAAAGGGCAAAACCACATTTCTTATTTTCTCATGCTTTGGCATTTCCTGAACAACGATGTAGGGAACATCTTGAGAATTACGAATCACTTTGATGGCATTACTGCCAGTCCAACGTTGAATTCCTTTTACCCCTTTGGTTCCCATCACCACCATAGTCGCCTTAAACTCTTCAGCGATTTCGCCTATACCATCGTGAAAATCACCCCGACGAACCAATACACTCGTTTGAATGCCGCTACTTGCAAAAACATCATCTGCCAAATTCTGCAGTTTCGACAATGCTTCTTCTTCCTCTAGAATGATTTCATGCTCTTTATCTCCCCAACCTTTATCAATCAGGTGCACGAGTGTTATTGTCTTTTCTAGGATGCCTGCATATAATTGAGCATGTGCCAATGCCGGAGCGGTAATTTCCGAAAAGTCAATCGGGACAAGGATTGTATCCGTTAATTCAGGAGATTTCATTGGGGATTATTCGTTTGTGGAGTTATTAGTACGAAAAGTAAGGCTTTCAGGGTTACTTTCGTGTCCTGCTGGTTAAAAAATGATGAATTCATAATGGATATTCGGGGCGACAAAAAAGTAATACGGGCCTGGACCGTGTTCGATTGGGCAAATTCAGTCTATCAATTGAGTATAACTTCTGCCATATTACCCGCATATTACGGTGCTGTTGCCCATGGTGATGAACAAGGAATGGTATCGTTTTTTGGATGGAAAGTCGTCAATACATCTCTTTATGCCTGGGCTGTTTCAGCCTCTTTTCTTTTCGTTGCGCTCTTCTCCCCGCTGCTTGCATCCATTGCTGATTATACCGGACGTCGGAAGTTTTTCATGAAACTGTTTACTTGGATCGGTGGTTTATCCTGTGCCGGCTTGTATTTTTTTACTCCTGATCGCCTCGAATGGGGCATCATCGCATTCACATTGGCTGGTATCGGATACAGCGGCGGTCTGGTTTTTTACAATGCCTGGCTACCAGAAATAGCTCCCAAGGGTATGGAAGACCGCATCTCTGCTCGAGGCTATGCGCTTGGTTACATTGGAGGAGTGGTGCTGTTGTTGATCAATCTGGTCATGCTACTCAAACCGGATTTTTTTGGTCTTCCGCAAAATGGAATGGCTGCCCGTATCAGCTTCATCACCGTTGGAATTTGGTGGATTGGTTTTGCCCAATACACCTTTTATTACCTTCCCAAACGAACAATGTCTGACAAAAAAATAATCAATCCAATCATAAACGGATACCGTGAATTGGCCAGAATCTGGAGGGAATTTCAAACCCAGAAAATCTTGAAAGTGTATTTGCTTGGATTCTTTTTTACGATGATGGCTGTCCTTACGGTGATGTATATGGCTGCCAATTTTGGTAAAAAAGAACTTGGATTAAAAGATGAAGTGCTGATTCCTACTGTGTTGATTATTCAGCTTGTAGGTGTTGTTGGCTCAATAGGATTTGCACGTCTGTCGAAACGCTATGGAAACATGGAAGCGATGATTCTTTCAGTCGTGATATGGATTGGTGTATGTGTGGGAGCATATTTCGTAACCAATTCTACGGGCTTTATGATTTTGGCAAGTGTTGTGGGATTGGTGATGGGCGGTGTTCAAGCGCTGGCCCGTTCAACGTATGCTCGCCTGCTTCCTGAGACCAATGATCACACGGCCTATTTCAGCTTTTATGATGTTGCAGAAAAGATGGCTGTTGTGTTGGGAACATTCTTGTTTGGATTGCTTGAAACGCTCACCGGATCAATGCGTTCCTCCATTCTGCTGCTGGGGATTCTTTTCGTTATTGGATTGTATTATCTGATCCAACTAAAACGCATGAAAATCTCTGCAATTACTGCTGGTGCGATCGCAGAATAAGCACACTTGGGATATGTTCTAACCAAAGACTTTTACTCTCAATTAAATCTTTCCAGCTCGGGTAATTGATCAGCATTAATTCCTGCAGGGATAAAAATTCGCGTCCAATCGTCTTTTCGTTCAGTAAAGAAATTCTATCCGGAAATTCAGCTTTCAACCGGTTAAATTTCTCGTGCATGGCCGATTGCCCATTCATGTGACCAAAAGCATCCATCACAACCACCTCCGATTGCGAATGCACTATGAATTTTCGGGCATAATTCAACAGATAGGCATCCTCTTCATCAAACAACGGCAAAAAGATGGTCTCTGAATCACTAAAATCTCTGTCAATTAAAACCCCTACATCACATTGAGATGCTTCCACAAAATTTCGGGCTTTATCATCGATGAGATAATTGGTGCGGAAAAGGGGATTAGCACCAGTGATAGTTCCAAGCAGATTTTCAGGTGAAAGGGCTTTCGTTACTCCCACGATATTTCCGAGCAATGAGCCGGTGTACAATGATTTTCCTGCACCGATGAGTAGAAGATTGACCGAGTCCTTTTCAATCATTCCCGTAATCTCTTTGTGCAGATCCGTGCTGAGCTTGTAATGTGTTTCCAGCTCCAGATTCAGTTTCGACGATTCGGTGCGGATGGGACGAAAGCTCTGTCTCTCAAATTCAGTCACATTGAGCAAACTTACATCGGCACTCGGTGTAACGTGAACGGCCGAATAATGAACCTCTTTTCTGTCGGTTCCGCACATGTGCGTGGCCAACCGGAGCAACTTCCTTCCGCTGCTGGCCAATCCAAACGAAATAAGGACTTTATACACAGGGGATCTTTTAGGAGTATCCGACACATCTAAATCAACTTCTTTTTCCCTAAATATCCAGTTAATCAACGAAAGTGATGGACCTGTCATAAAGGTTGTGACCAATGCCATAATCACCATCATGGCAAATACTGTAGGAGATAAA
>CALQRR010000163.1 GCA_943333015.1 Chitinophaga pinensis
AACACGTGATTGCCTTCTTTGGCGATGGGGCGGAGAAATGCAAAGCGCTGTTGGGGCAACATCCCAATGCCCGTTTTGACAATCCGGTGGAATTATCGGCAGCAGACATGCTCACTGCAGCTTACGAGTCCTATCAGTTGGGGGCGTTTGCCGATCTGGCTTATTTCGAACCGGAATATCTCAAACCGTATCATGGAACGCCTCCGATTCTCAAACCTGCGTTCTGATTTTGACTACCCGCCAGCTTTAATTCCGCGTTTCACCGCCATTACTCCTCACCTATGAAAGGTCTCGTTATACGTTCAACAGGAAGTTTCGCCACGGTAAAAACCGAGGATGGCGTGTTCCGTGAATGTAAAGTACGCGGTATTTTCAGGATGAAAGGGTTGCGGACAACCAATCCGCTTGCCGTGGGCGACCGCGTGGTCGTTGAAGCATCCGCCGCAGGCGATTACCATGTCATTACCGAGATCGACCCGCGTGAAAACTACATCATACGGCGTTCGATCAACCTCAGTAAAGAAGCACATATCCTTGCGGCCAACATTGATCAGGCCTTTGTTATTGCAACCGTAAGTTCTCCCCGAACGTCACTCGGATTTATCGACCGGATGCTCATTACCTGCGAAGCCTATCATATTCCGGTAGTGATTGTGGTGAATAAATGTGATTTGTATTCGAGCGATGCCGATTTGGATAAGCTGGCAGAATTGCAACATATTTATACGCAAGCTGGCTATGAGGTCTTGCTGGTTTCGGCAGCCACCGGTTTCAATCTGGAGGAACTCCGCAAACGGATGAATCTAAAGATCAATCTATTTACGGGACATTCAGGTGTTGGGAAATCAACACTGATCAATGCGATTGAGCCGCGCCTGCATTTGAAAACCGGAGAGATATCGGAAGTGCACAGCAAAGGAAAACATACCACCACCTTTGCCGAATTGTTTGAATTGTGGGAAAACACCTGGATTATTGATACCCCCGGGGTGAAGGAATTCGGTATTGTGGACATGAAGAAAGAGGAAATTGGCGATTATTTTCCGGAGATCCGGCGCTTGTCGGAACATTGCCGCTTTGCCAATTGCATGCACGAAAACGAACCGGGATGTGCCGTAAAAGAAGCAGCCGAACGGGGTGATTTTGAAGCACAGCGTTACAGTTCGTATCTTGGACTGCTCCATTCAGAAGAATTAAGTAAAGAATCCTGGGATTAAGTAGATGAGAGTTGTTGTCCAGCGGGTTTCGACCGCTTCCGTCAGCATTGACGACACCGTTTATTCAAAAATACGTCATGGCTTGGTCGTGCTATTAGGTATTGAAGAGCAGGATACCGTGGAAGACATCGTGTGGCTTGCCGCCAAGATTGTGAACATGCGCATTTTCAATGATGAAAAAGGCCTGATGAACAAATCGGTGACGGATGTTTTCGGGGAGATTTTGGTTATCAGCCAGTTTACACTTTTCGCCAATACCCGAAAGGGCAATCGTCCATCTTTCATCCGCGCAGCGAAACCCGAATTTGCCACAAAATTTTACGAGATGTTTTGTGCTCAGATTTCTCAGGAGCTCAGCCGGCCGGTCAAGACGGGCGTATTTGGTGCCGACATGCAGGTTTCATTGATCAACGATGGCCCTGTGACTGTTATGATTGACAGCAAAAACCGAGAATAACTCGAATCCGATTTTTAATTTCTACTTTTATAGTGAAATTTCTAACCCATGAAGAAAAGCATACTTATCATTTTATCCGTTATCACATGTTTGGCTGTCATCCTATGGCCCGAAACATCTGCACATTCCAATGGCAGTGGCGCTCCGACAGGCTACACAGGTTCGCCCAATGATTTTTCAGGTCGCACCTGTTCAGCGGGTGGAGGTTGTCACAACGGAGGAGCTACCGCACAAACAGGCTGGGTAACTTCTACCGTTCCTGCATGTGGATATGCGCCAGGACAAACGTATTCGGTGACTGTTTCGGTGACTTCCACTGGCAGAACGAAATTCGGATTCAGTGCCTCTCCGCAAACTGCCGGAGGAACAACCGCCGGAACATTGATTTCAGCAGCAGGCATGCAGATCAATGGCGCAGGGCGTTACATCACCCATACGAGTGCCGGCACAGCACAAACCAGCACCAACAGCCGCACGTGGACGTTCCAGTGGACAGCACCGGCAGCAGGAACAGGAACAGTGACTTTTTATGCCGCCATGAACGCCACCAACAGCAGCAATTCCAGTGCAGGCGATATGATTTACAGTTCTTCCCTGGCCATCGGAGAAGCACCGACAACTCTCTCGCTCAACAATAACTCAGGAACGGTATTGTGTGATGGCGCATCCACCACCTTGTCATCTAACCTCAACACAGGCAACGTATGGACCTTGGGCGCATCGCAGGTTGGAACTGGGGCAACACTCAATGCCAGTTCGGCGGGCACCTATACCTTGATCAATACGACCAACGGCTGCATTCAAACACAAAACATTACCCTCAGCACATTGCAATCGCCCTTAACACCAACCATTGATCCGGCTACTCCGACGATGGTATGCGATGGCGAAACGGTGGTTCTCACTTCCAGTGCCGCAACGGGCATTGTCTGGTCACCGAATGGAGAAACCACATCCACCATTGACGTGACCGAAAGTGGTTTTTACAGTGTTTCGGTGAGTAATGCCTGCGGAACTGCGGTTTCGGAAGATGCGGTTATTACTTTTATGTCACCTTCGGAAACTCCGGTTATTGAAGAAGATCGTCCGGACCTATGTGCGGGTACTCCGGTAACACTAACAGCCAGCAATGCCACATTCTTCGATAATGTGGTATGGCAGCCCGGTAATTTGAGCGGACCAACGATTGAAGTTACAGAAGCTGGAACATATACCGCTACCTATTCAAACGTATGCGGAACATCCGAACCGGGAAGTTTGGATGTGATCTTTTTTCCTCTTCCTGAAACACCGGTTATTACATTGAACGCGCAGTTGGATCTGGAATCTTCGGTGAGTGGTTCCAACTATGAATGGTTTCTCGACGGTGTGTTGATTGATGGCGCTGAAAGCCAGACATGGACACCTTCAGCAACAGGTATATACACAGTCATCGTAACGGGTGTAGAAGGATGCATCAGTGCTGTTTCGGCTGGATTCGAAGTGAGCATTTTGAGCATAGCCCCACAAGCAACTACCAAAAAACTACAGATTTTCCCAAATCCAAGTTCAGGTTTGGTGCAAATTTCCATGAATGAAAACGGGCATCCGGACGATGTACAACTCTTTGATTTCACAGGAAAACATTTGAAAACCATACCGGCAGCAATGATTATCAATCAGCCGTATGCCCTATCATGTGCCCCTGGAATTTATCTGGTAAGATCAGGTAGCTGGAGTGCAACGTTTGTGGTGGAATAGATAAAAAGACGCTGATTCCACTTCGGAATGAACAAGCCACTTCTGCAAAGAGGTGGCTTTTTTTTATGCAGATGAAGGATATTCGCCGGTTTAGCTGATTCAAATTACTACTATTCACACGTAAGTAGCACATCTATTAAGGTATTGTTAAAATATCATTTTTATTGATGCATAATTTGCATCTTATTGGCCATATAGATATGTTTGTACATAATTAGTTCTTTACTGTAGGATGTTGAAACGGCAGACAATCCCTCTTGTCTCGGGGGTGAGGATAAACGGGATAAACACTGTTTAATGGGTTGACCACTTTAATCTGCTTGCAGAATTTGAACAGTAGCTAACTGCCTCGTGAAGGTTCGACTCCTTCTCCTACAGCGAATTCCCTAATACCTGCCCCCGACGTTTGTGATGGTTCGTTGGGGGCTATGTTTTTGGGGATGTTATTCGGAATATTTATCGAGCAAGTACATGAGTGCTGCAATGGAGGCGGCTCCGAGCTCTAGTTCGCGTTTGTTCACTTTGTCGAATGTATCAGACGCGGCGTGATGCACATCAAAGTAACGTTGGGAGTCGGGAATGTATCCGAGGCAAAGCGTTCCTTGTTTTTTTAAAGGGCCAATATCTGCACCACCGCCCCCTTTTTTAAAGTCGTGTAGTCCGTATGGTTCAAGCAGGGATCTGTATTGGGCAATTCCTGCAACTTTAGCAGGATCATCAGAATCAATATAAAAACCGCGCGGCGTAAAACCACCCCGATCTGTTTCAATGGCATAGAGGTGTTTTTCCTGAAGCGAATCGGCTAGTGCTGCGTACTTTTTACCGCCCCGTAATCCGTTTTCTTCGTTCATAAAAAGCACTGCTCGCATACTATGGCGGGGCGTATATCCCAACTTTTGCAGGATGCGCAATGCTTCGAAACTCTGCACACAACCAGCACCGTCATCGTGTGCCCCTTGACCATTGTCCCAGGCATCCAAATGTCCGCCGGCAATGATAAATTCCAGGGGCGTTTTTGAACCGCGTAGTTCTGCAACAACATTGTGCGAGAGTGTATCAGGTAAGGTGCGGGAGTCGTTTTGGAGTGCTATTTTCAGCTCCGGATTTGTTTTCAATTGTAGGCTCAACCAGGTCGCATCTTCGGTGCTGATAGCCAGCGCCGGAATTTTTGCATACAGTGAATCGTATCCCATGGCACCGGTATGCGGAAATCCATCTTCCCGCAGGGAGACACTTCTGACCAGCGTTGCAACAGCACCATATTTAGCCGCTTTGGACGGTCCTGCCCAACGTTGATCCACACATCCACCGTATGCTTCAAAGGTGTGGATGTGGCGCGGTTCCATGGGGCGACTAAAAAAAACAACCTTCCCCTTGATTCCGGCTTCTCCCAAGGAGTCCAGTTCTTCGAAATGTTGCACTTCCACCACGTTGGCGGTGAGCTTCCCTCCTACACTGCCGCCCAATGCACAGGCCGACATGGTATAATCGGCCGTGTTTTTTTGTTTGGCAACCACCTCGCATATACTTCCACGTACCCAATGTGGCACCATGACTTCCTGTAAAAACGTACGGTCGAATTTCTCCGCAGAGAGTTCCTGATACATATAGGCTACCGCCTGAGCAGCACCGGGTGATCCACTCAAGCG
>CALQRR010000164.1 GCA_943333015.1 Chitinophaga pinensis
AATACCACTGCATTTATTGATCAATACAACCAGTTTAAAATCAGCAACACCGCGCCGGTGGAGAAACAAACCACTTCATCCAATCAAAACACCTCCCCGTATTTCGTCCCCAATCCCAATGTGATCAAGGCATATACACAACCCAAGACCACTAATGAGGGCATGAACAACAATCAGTTTGCAGCTCAAATTGAAACATTGAAATCGATCGAACAAGAAAGTCAACGTTACCAGACGGCCAAAGGATATGTTTCGTTGGGAACGTACAATTCGAACCAGATTGCAGAAATGATTTTGACGTTGGAGAACGAGCACAACCGCATCCGTTTGGCCGATTACGGCGAGCAGTTCGCAGTTGACAAAGAAAATTACGGTGTTGTATTCAATGTGTTACGCCGGCCATCGAGTGTGCGCAAACTTACACGGCGACTTAACTGATCAGGAATAAAAAAAGGCCCTACTTAACAGTGTGGCCTTTTTGTTTTCAAGAAAGTGTCTTGGCTTGGTTCCAGTAAACATCCATCTCTTCGAGCGTCATTTCATCGAGCTTACGTCCCGCTTTGATAGCTGATTCTTCAAGGTATTGAAAGCGTTTGATGAACTTCCGATTGGTTTTTTCGAGCGCGTCTTCGGGATTGATGTTTTTAAAACGCGCGTAATTGATGAGTGAAAATAAGAGATCACCAAATTCTTCTTCGGTTGCCTTCACATCCCCTTTTTCGGCTTCTACTTTAAATTCCTGCAGTTCTTCCTGCACTTTATCCCAAACCTGAGCTTCTTCATCCCAATCGAACCCTACACCTCGTGCCTTCTCCTGAATACGGGTAGCTTTGATCATAGCCGGAAGCGACACCGGAACACCGCTTAAGACAGAACGGTTACCTTCACTGAGCTTGATTTTCTCCCAGTTTTCTTTCACTTCCTTTTCATCCTTCACTTTCACATCGCCGTATATATGCGGATGACGGCGGATCAGTTTTTCACAGAGCTGATTCATCACCAAGGCAATATCGAAATCCTGTGTTTCGGAACCGATGCGTGCATAAAAAACGATGTGAAGCAATACATCACCGAGTTCTTTCGAAATCTCCGACATGTTGCCGCTTAGGATCGCATCCGACAATTCGTATGTTTCTTCCAAGGTGAGATGACGTAAACTTTCGAGTGTTTGCTTTTGATCCCAGGGACATTGTTCTCGCAGTTCGTCCATTACCGTGATTAATCGGGTAAATGCCTGTTCCTTTTCTTCTGCAGTTGACATACGTTTTGGCCTGAGTATTTGTTTTTACATTTGCGTTCCCCATGATGCAGCAACGCCTTTTGCAAAAGTACATGAAACCCATCCTCACCGTTGGCGTTTTGCTATTTTTCATTTTGACTGCTCAGGCGCAGATGGCCGTCTATCCCAAAGCCTTTGGTTTCCGCTTTCATTACGGCTTTATTTATCAGCATAAAAAGGATATGGATCAACTCGTTACGGGTCATATTCCAGCCTTTGAACTTTTTTACCGCCGCAATTTCACGGGCAAACGGGAATGGGAAAAGTTTTACCGGTATCCGCACACAGGAACGGCGTTTCAATACATCAATTTTAACAATCCGATGCTAGGATCCGGATTTGCGTTGATGCCGTATGTGAGTTTCCCAATCATCAAAAAAAGAAAACTTGCCGAACTGCACTTCCGATTGGCTTCCGGGGTTGGATATGCCTCCAAAACATTCAACCTGGACGAGAATCGAAAGAATACCATTATCAGCTCCCATTTCAACGCGGCATTTAATTTCCTGTTGCAATATCACTGGAAACCCTTTCCTCAGGCTGAACTTCTCACGGGAATTTCATTCACTCATTTTTCCAACGGTACGTATAAAATCCCCAATGCCGGCATCAATGTGGTAGGCGCCAATGTCGGTTTAACGATTAACCTGGGTGAACGCGTTCCGGTGAATCACAATTCCTTTCCCATTTTAGAAAAAAGATGGCGCTGGATTGCCTCTGTGGGAGGTTTTGTGAAAGAGACTGAACCAGTAAACCGGAAGAAATTTGTGGCCATTACAGCCTCCTGCAATGCGCTCAAACGGTTTACTCCTAAAAGCTCCTACGGCGCCGGACTGGATGTGATGTTGGATGGTTCGATGAAAGAAAAATTCCGGCAGCAAGGCAAATCCATGGATGTGCCGGTGCGGATGGGTGTTACAGCCGATTACGAACTGCATGTGGGAAAAATAACATTCCCCATTCAACAAGGTTTTTACATTGTTGATCCATACAAAGGCGATACGTTTCTCTATCAACGCATCGGGATGCGGTATCACCTTCCTAAAAATTTGACACTCCAAATTTGTTTGAAAACACATTTTGCCAAAGCCGACTATGCGGAGTTTGGTGTTGGTTATTTTTTTCGATGAAAAACATTCTGATCCTCTGTATAATTAGCCTGTCGCTTGTTTCCTGCAAAAAGGAAAGCATGGGCGATTGCTTTAAAGGTACCGGAATTGTGTTGAAGGAAAAACGTGCATTACCCGAGTTTGACAGTCTGCGCGTTGACCGTCGACTCCACGTTACTTTGGTAGAAGATACAGTCAACTTTGTTGTTGTAGAAGCGGGAGAGCACCTGCAGGAATTGATTGCAACGGAAGTGAAGGACGGAAAACTGACACTGCGTAACGACAATCGTTGCAACTGGGTGAGAAGCTATAAAATACCCGTCAACATTGAGTTGCATTGCAAAAGTCTCCGTCATATTGTGATGTGGGGCGCCAGTGAAATCAGCAACAAGGATACGCTCCGCATGAATAGTCTCACGGTTGAATTCCGCGATGCCTCTGGGGATGTGAACTTGCAGGTAAATAACCAACAGGTGAGCATTATCCAGCATACCGGGGCAGGCGATGTATCCATCACCGGGCGAACCAATGACCTGTCGGTGTATATGGCTTCGCTGGCGTATGGCGATTATACTGGGCTGATTGCCCGTAGCGTTTATGTAGAAAATAAAAGCTCTGCCGACTGCCGTGTGTCAGGCACCGAGACGTTTGCCTTCCGTTTGCGCGGGGACGGGAATATATATTACAAAGGACTTGGTGAGATTGTGCTGGAAGAAAAAACCGGCAATGGATCCATTAAGCAGATCTACTAATTACGATTAAACCAGTACCGAAAAATAGCGGGGAAATATTCCGTCGATAGCAGGTTTGTTCTTGAAAATGCCATACACGGAAGAGCCACTACCTGTCATGGAAACATATACTGCTCCCTTTTGCAAGAGCGTATTTTTTACTTCCTGAATTTCTGGATGAGCGGCACCTACACCTTTTTCAAAGGCATTTTCTACAGACCAATTTTCAGGTGATAAAAGCAGTTGCGCTTTCCAATTTTCAGGTGCAGGCTGCACAGGCACGTGCTGAAATGCCTGAGCGGTGGACACGTGAATCCCCGGATTGACAATCCAGATCGAATACGATTTCAGGTCAAGCTCAAAAGGTATTAGCACTTCTCCCCTACCTGAAACGTCACAAGGGCCATCGTATATAAAAAAAGGACAATCAGATCCGAGATGCGCGGCAAGCCGGATACGTTCTTCGAATGGGATGTGCAGTTGGAACAGATCATTGAGTATCCGTAACATCCAAGCACCATCGGAAGAGCCGCCACCTAAACCCGCGCCCATGGGTATGACTTTGTGGAGATGGATTTTTACAGCCGGCAATCCGTAAATAGCATGCAACAAATCATAGGCACGTATTACCAGATTAGAGGACTCCTTTCCCGGAATTAAAAGTCCGCTGGAGGAGAAAATTCGGGTTCCGTCTTCCCCATCCATAGGAACCACTTCGAGTGCATCGCAGAGTGGAATGGGGTAAAAAACACTTGAAATAGCATGAAATCCATCTGCCCGTTGGCCTGTTATGTAGAGCCCGAGGTTTATTTTACACGGCGGAAAAACAATCATACAACAATAGATCTATTCATTATCAGCAACTTAAGTAAAATCAGCTTTTTTTTAGTCGGATTTCGAAAATACGGTATTGTCTTGAATGCTTAACTTGCGCACCCTGAATTCGGAGCCTATGACGTTTCTTGACTTTGAACAACCTGTTGCTGAACTCTTTGACCAGCTTGAGCAAGCGCGATCGCTGGCCGAGTCTAGCAAGGTTGATATGACAAAAGCTATTAAAGAGCTCGAGTCGAAGATTGATTCCACCCGGAAATCGATTTATAACGAACTTACACCGTGGCAACGCGTGCAGGTTTCGCGTCATCCGGATCGTCCGTATACACTGGCGTACATCAACTTCATGACCGATGGCAATTTCACCGAAATGCATGGTGATCGAACCGTTGGTGACGATAAGGCGATGGTGGGTGGTTTGGGATGCATGGACGGAAAAGCCGTGATGTTTATTGGTCAGCAGAAAGGTGTGAACACCAAAATGCGCCAATTCCGGAAATTCGGGATGCCCAATCCGGAAGGATATCGTAAGGCCTTACGCCTGATGAAGCTGGCCGAAAAATTCGACATCCCCGTGGTGACCTTCATCGACACGCCCGGAGCCTATCCTGGACTGGAAGCAGAAGAGCGCGGACAAGGGGAAGCCATTGCGCGGAATCTCTACGAGATGACCAAACTACGCGTTCCGGTGGTGTGTGTGATTATAGGAGAAGGAGCCTCTGGTGGCGCATTGGGAATTGGTATTGGAGACAAAGTCCTGATGCTTGAAAATACCTGGTATTCGGTTATTTCTCCCGAAAGCTGTTCCTCTATTCTTTGGAGAAGCTGGGAATATAAAGAGCGCGCGGCAACATCACTCAAACTGACTGCCCAGGACATGCTCAAGAACAAACTCATCGACGGCATTATTCCAGAGCCGACAGGAGGAGCACATACCAACTATCACGAGGTTTTTAGTACCGTAAAGGCGGAATTGAAAAAGCACCTCGACAAGCTGGCGAAAATCAAACCGGAAAAGCGCGTTGAGAATCGCATTGATAAATTCTCTTCCATGGGATCATTCATAGAAGAATAAAAAACCTGACACTCCAGTTTCCCCATC
>CALQRR010000165.1 GCA_943333015.1 Chitinophaga pinensis
GCGCTTTGATGAAATCTCTTCTGTCCATTTTTCTGAATTCATTCTAACTTAATTAAAGCGTTGGAAGGACAATCACTATTTCTTGATTACTGGAAAGAAACATTTAGCCCAAATAACATCGGAGGCAAATTTAGGGATTACAGTGAAACTTGGTTGATTTTATCGGGATAGTGGTTTATTGGAAAAACGTTAGGGTAAAAGAATTGAAATGACTCATAATATGTCACTTTAATTCTTTCAATCCCACGAAGATCGGATGCCCTCGTACGTCGATTGGATGCCTGCTTCCAAGGTGATTTTAGGCGCCCAGCCAAAGGAACGCAGCCGTGAACTATCCATCAGTTTTTTGGGTGTGCCATCGGGCTTGCTGCTGTCGAAACGAAGCTCTCCTTCAAACCCAACAATCTTTTTGACCAGTTTTGCCAAATCACCAATGCTGATGTCTTCGCCATATCCAACATTCACAAACTGCTCTTCCGAATAATTCTCCAACAGAAAAACACAGGCATCCGCCAGGTCATCTACATGCAGAAATTCCCGCAACGGAGATCCCGATCCCCAAATCTCTACACTACTTTCCTGATTGACTTTTGCCGTATGCATCTTCCTTATCAAGGCCGGTAGTACATGCGAATTCTGCAAATCGTAATTGTCGTTTGGCCCATATAAATTCGTCGGCATAGCTGCGATATAATCACATCCATATTGGCGACGAAAGCTTTCACACATCTTGATTCCAGCAATTTTGGCAATCGCATACGGCTCATTGGTAGGCTCCAGAAATCCAGATAACAGACTTTCTTCCTTCAGCGGTTGCGGAGCCATTTTCGGATAGATGCAGGACGATCCTAGAAACAGTAATTTCTTAACGCCCGTTTTCCAGGAACTGTGAATCACATGATTCTGAATCGCCAGATTGTCGTAAAGAAAATCAGCCCGATACACATTGTTCGCTAATATGCCGCCCACTTTCGCAGCAGCTAACACAACCACCTCTGGTTGCTCGCGTTCAAAATAAGCTTCCACATCTGCCTGCCGACGTAAATCCAACTCGCCCGAACGGGCACCTATCAGATTGTTATATCCCTTTGCTTCCAAGGCACGCCAAATAGCGGATCCAACCATGCCGCGATGACCTGCTATATAAATCTTACTCGACTTCTCCACAAACTGCTTAATTGCCTTCGTTATATTCTTTGATGTATTTCTTGTTCCGGAATAGCTGTAAATCCGATGCCACCATGTCTTTCACCAAAGCATCAAAACTGATTTTCGGCGTCCAGCCCAATTTCTGCTGTGCTTTTGTTGCATCTCCTATAAGTAGTTCCACTTCTGTTGGTCGGAAATACGTCGGATCTATCGAGAGAACTTCTTTGCCAATAGGCAACTGATAATCCGGATGGCTGCAAACACTTACAAATCCTTTTTCATCCACACCTTCGCCCCGGAATTCAATCTCAATGCCGGCTTCCGCAAATGCGCGTTGAATAAATTCCCGCACTGTGCGCGTCTCTCCGGTGGCAATCACAAAATCTTCCGGTTCATCTACCTGCAACATTTTCCACATTGCTTCAATAAAATCTTTCGCATGGCCCCAATCGCGCTTGGCATCGATGTTCCCCATGTAAAGTTTATCCTGCATGCCCAAAGCAATCTGTGCTACGCCGCGTGTCACTTTTCGTGTCACAAACGTTTCTCCCCGGTTCGGACTTTCGTGGTTAAACAAAATACCGTTCACCGCAAACATGCCATACGCTTCCCGGTAATTCACCGTGATCCAGTATCCGTATAGCTTCGCAACAGCATAGGGACTGCGTGGATAAAACGGTGTTTTTTCCGATTGAGGAACCTGCTGCACCAAGCCATACAACTCGGACGTGGAGGCTTGATAAATACGTGTTTTCTTGGTCAGATTCAGTAAACGAACAGCTTCCAAAATACGCAAGGTGCCCAGTCCGTCCACATTGGCGGTGTATTCAGGTTCGTCAAAACTCACTTTTACATGACTCATCGCCCCCAAATTGTAAATCTCATCCGGCTGAACTTCCTGTATGATCCGGATCAGGTTAGAGGAGTCGGTCAGATCTCCGTAATGCAGAAAGAATTTCGCATCATCAATGTGCGGGTCTTCATACAAATGATCGATCCGGTCGGTGTTGAAAAGCGAACTTCTACGTTTGATTCCGTGTACGGTATATCCTTTATTAAGAAGGAATTCGGCGAGGTATGCACCATCCTGACCGGTAATTCCTGTGATAAGAGCTGTTTTCACATTCTAAGCATTGGCCCGTAAAAATAGACTTTTTCGTGTGTTTGCATAGTATATTGCCCCCATGGAACTTGTCTTTGCTACAAACAATGCGCACAAACTGGAAGAAGTCAGAGCTATTCTGGGTGATCGCATCACAGTCAAAAGCCTTTCTGATATTGGATTCTCCGCCGATCTGCCCGAAACAACGGGCACCATTCCCGGCAATGCTCTCCAAAAAGCCCGGACCGTATTCGAACACACCGGATTGCCCTGTTTTGCCGATGACACCGGACTAGAAATCGAAGCCTTGGATGGAAATCCGGGTGTCGATTCGGCGCATTTTGCCGGTCCTGAAAGGGATGCTCAGGCCAATATGAATCTCGTGTTGCAACAACTTAGCGGTGACGCCAACCGCAGCGCGCGCTTCCTAACTGTGATCGCATACGTGTGCCAGGAAGGCGAATTTCTCTTCGAAGGCGAAGTCAAAGGCCACATTGCACTCCAACCTGCTGGTTCCGGTGGTTTCGGGTACGATCCTATTTTTATTCCCGAAGGGTATTCGGAGAGTTTCGCGAATCTCGATGCATCTGTCAAAAACCAGATTAGCCACAGGGCAAGGGCTACAGCAGTATTTAGCAGCTGGCTTATCCAGAAACACGACATTTAAGCTACTTTTGCCGGCTATGGAATTCCTTACCTCTCTGCTCGATTTTATCCTGCACATCAACGCACACCTCGATCAACTCGTAATTGACTACGGTAGCGCTATTTATGCTATTCTTTTTCTCATCATTTTTGTGGAAACAGGGCTCGTTGTTATGCCATTTCTTCCTGGCGATTCGCTCCTTTTTGCTGCCGGTGCACTTTGTGCGCGTCCAGGTTCTGAACTAAGTCTGCCAATCCTCATTGGCTTGCTTTTCCTTGCTGCCGTTCTTGGCGATAATCTCAACTATGCCATCGGCCGTTTTGCCGGTCATCGCGCCGTGAATATCCGCATCGGAAAACGCAAACTCGTCAAACAAGCCTACATCGATAAAACCCATCAATTCTTCGAAAAATACGGTACCAAAGCCATCATCATGGCCCGCTTTGTTCCCATCGTCCGAACCTTTACTCCTTTTGTGGCTGGTGTTGGCCAAATGGACTACCGCCGTAAATTCCTCCCGTTCGATATTGCTGGTGGTTTTCTCTGGATTTCCTCCATGTCACTCGCCGGGTATTTCCTCGGAAACCTCGAATTCTTTCAGAAACATTTCGAAGCGGTCGTCATCGGAATTATTTTACTTTCCATTCTGCCCATGATCGTTGCTTACGTCCGTCACCGATTCGGCCCGTCAAAAGTCTAAACCTTATCCCAATAAAAAACGCCCGACTTCACTCAGAGATCGGGCGTTTTCTGTTTATAATGTTGTGGACTGTAGGAAACGGTCTACGATAATTTATTTTAGGGCGTGCCGCTGTCAAAGCTTCGTTACTCTTCGCTTTTCCAACGTCGCGTCTTCACCTCACAGTCCTCACCCTTTGGGTTCCGGGCTGCCCGGTTCAACCGCTCACGCAAGCCACTCGTTTACAGTATTAAACAGGTTTCTGACTGGCAGCAATCTTTGCTTTAATCCAATCACTGGTAATAGATCCCGGACGTTCAATCGGAAGACCCATCGCACGACTAATCGTAAGCTGAGCCAAAACGCCCAATGCACGCGATACTCCGAACAGTGCGGTAAAGAAATCGTATTCTTTAATTCCATAGTGAATCAGCAATGCACCAGAATGAGCATCCACATTCGGCCATGGATTCTGAATCTTTTTAATGTTGCTCAAAATATCAGGAACAACATCGTAGACGCGCCAAACAATGTTGACAATGTCATCGTCCGGCATGTATTTTTTTGCAAATTCCATCTGCGCCGTAAAACGCGGATCAGTCTTGCGTAAAACAGCATGGCCATAACCAGGAACAACTTTTCCTTCCGCTAGTGTTTTGTTTACATACTGTTCAATTTGTTCTTTCGACGGTAAACCACCTCCTAATTCTTTCTGCAATTCCAAAATCCAACGAATCACTTCCTGATTGGCCAACCCATGAAGCGGACCTGCCAAGCCATTCAATCCTGCTGAAAAGGAATAATACGCATCACTCAATGCCGATCCAACCAAATGCGTCGCATGAGCCGATACATTTCCGCCTTCATGATCCGCATGGATCGTCAGGTACAATCGCATCAGTTCGGCCACTTCAGGACTGTCATGCCCCATCATGTGTGCAAAATTCGCTGACCAATCCACACCTTTTAGCGGTTCAATCTGAACATTGTTGTGATATGTTCTGCGGTATATATAGGCTGCAACTCTCGGTAAACGTGCAATCAGATTCATCGAATCCTCGAACATCGGATCCCAATACTCTTTTTTATTAATGCCTTTTTCGTACTCATGTGCAAAAACCGATTCGGTGCGCATCGCCAGAACGGCAGCACTAAACTGCGTCATTGGATGTGTATACGTTGGTAACGCATCCAGCATTTTGAACACATGCTCCGGGACATGACTGCGACGTTCCCATTCAGCACTCAATTCACGCACCTGCACTTCAGTAGGAACATCTCCAGTAAGCATCAGGTAAAAAATACCTTCAGGAAGAGGTTCCGTTCCACCGGGTGCTTTGGGCAATGCTTCACGCAATTCAGGGATACTCAATCCGCGAAAACGAATGCCTTCCTCAGGATCCAGTTTCGACGTTTCAGTAATCATCCCAACCATGCCTTTCATTCCGGAATA
>CALQRR010000166.1 GCA_943333015.1 Chitinophaga pinensis
CTGTTACTTTTTAAAATTCAGCAACAGGCCTTCAGCGCCATTCGCAGCGCATCCCTTTACTCAAGAGTTTAATGGGAGATTTTCTTCGGACTTTTCCAAGCCGAAATCAGCAAACCAATCCCTACCAGTACATCCACCACATTCCAGAGCGTTCTGCCCAAGGCGATCTTTTGAAAGGGCTGGAACAACAATGCGAGCGCAATATAGACCACGACTTCTGCCGACTGCTTCCGGGCATTTGCCTGAAACGCAAGTACTGCAAACACTATCAGCGCCGTAAACCGTATTCCTTGATAATAGCCATACGGCATAGGAGCCAGGCATAGAAACAGGAGCACAGCCAACAACGTTTTTAGCATTTTTTCCATCAACGGCATCTCAAAAGATTGATCAATACTATATGCAATCGACGATCTGTTATTTCTTCCCGATTCTGAAATAACCGCCCGCAGTAACATTGAACTGGGCAAACCCAAACTGCTGATCCGCGCGCACGGGGGCTTCGTTGTTCACATAAATATCCGGCAAAATAATCCATCCGGAACGGAGCTGTGGCCGTAAAAAGAAATGCTTCAGAAATCGAAATTCCGGCCCCACGCGCAACGATGCCGAATAACCAGCAACATGGTACTTGTTATCAATACCATACCCATCGGGGTGCTGATTGTCGGCAAATAGATGCACTTCCGTTTTAGGAATCAGGATGCCTGCTGCTGCTGCAGTTTGCCAATAAATGCCCACACGTTCGCGAAATAAATGCGCAATGCGACAGGTATATTCCACATCGGCACTGAGCAAATTCAAGCCATTGGTATGCTCAAAACGCATCAAATCGCGGGTCAGGTTTACCGGCGTGTGGATGTAGGAACCCGCATAATTGTTAGAGTAATTCTCCGATGGCAACACTACGCCCGACATCGTCACAGGCTGTTCGTTCACCACCACGTATTTCATGTGATCCATCCCCAGCGACACCCCCCAATGTGTATTGATGGTGTATCCCAAACGGTAATTGTTTTGCGGAATGGAAAGATGCGTGATGCCAAAATATTCCTTAATCCCAAAAGGCTCCGGGCGATCTTTTGCTTTTACATCGTAAAAATTAACATCGAATTCTGGTCCCTGAATGTGAATATCACTTAAAGTGTACCACGCGCGGTTATAGCCCCAGGACATCCAAAATTTCCCCGAGTGGTCGAAACGTTTTACAGGAACTGTCTCCTGTCCCGCAACACAGATGGAAGCCAACAATGAAAGGGCAAGCATGAATATGCGCATGGTTCAATTTTGCTGCGAATATAGCGCAAACTTCTCACGCGTAAATATTCCATTTTTCATTGATAGCCAGCGGCTTGAAGTTTGAAAAGTGCTGAATAATGACCTGCCTGATGCATTAATTCTTCATGCGATCCATTTTCTATCAACTCGCCTTTTTGTAAGACCAGAATCCTATCCGCCATGCGCACGGTTGAAAAGCGGTGTGATATGATAAACGCTGTCTTTCCTTCCGACAATCCCGCAAAGCGTTCAAACACTTCATGTTCAGCCCGAGCATCGAGCGCGGCGGTTGGCTCGTCGAGAATGAGCACTTGGGCATCACGCATATAAACGCGTCCAAGTGCAATCTTTTGCCATTGACCGCCGCTCAGGTCAACACCTTCCGCAAACCGTCTTCCAATAACCTGATCATACCCTTTGGGCAGTGTTTCTACCACCGAATCGGCCAAACTCATACTGGCGGCATGGGCAATCTTGGACTGGTCGAGCTTGTCTGCAATACTGCCGGTCGCAATGTTTAAGCCCGCAGTCAGCTGAAAGCGCACAAAATCCTGAAAAATAACACCAATCTCTTTTCGGAGATCTTCCGGATCGTAGTCCGATAAAGGATGACCGTCCAGTAAAATCTGTCCTTCGCTGGGATCATACAAGCGGGCGATGAGTTTTACCAGGGTTGTTTTACCAGAACCATTTTCACCCACCAGCGCAATTTTTTCTCCGGGTCGAATATGCAGATTCAGGTTCTTCAAGGCCCAACCGGATGCATTTTGATACCTAAACCCAACATTCTCAAACACAAATCCGTCCTTGATAGGATGCGGAAACGGGAGTGACTTTTTCCCTGCTCGGATCTTCGGTTCTAGTTTGAAAAAAGCGTAGAAATCTTCCAAATACATCGCCCCCTGACTAATGGAAGCAAACCGGCTCAGCAGCGTTTCCATCAATCCACGCATCCGCGCAAAGGATCCCGAAAGAAACGTCAGATCACCGATGCTTAAACCACCGGCAATGGTCGTCATCAATATCACTACATACGCTGCATAGTAACCCACGGTGCTGATGGCCGCCAGCAAAGTGCCCCAACCGGCGCGCTGGATAGACAGACGTTTATTATCGGCATAATACCGATCCGATAACACCCGAAAACGGTCCGTGAGAAAGCCTGAAAGTCCAAACAGCTTGACTTCTTTAGCCGTTTCATCACTGGCCGCAGTGAGCCGGAGATAATCCAGTTCGCGACGTTCGGGGGTAAAGCCATGCACAAGAGAATAGCTGCGTTCGTTGAAATGCGTTTCCCCTAAAAAAGCAGGAATCACGCTCACAACAAGTAGCAGGATGAGCCAAGGGTTGAAAATGATCAAACCTGCCGCCAACGAAATAAGAGAAATTACATCTTGAAACTGACTCATCACTTGCGTCATGAGCACTGTACGGTTAAGCGTTTGCCGGCGTGCCCGTTCGAGTTTATCGTAAAACGTAGCATCTTCAAACTGCTCAATATCGAGTTTGGCAGCATGTTCCATCAACCGAATGGAGGAGGAATTGGCAAACAGATCTCCCAAAAGCGCATCGAGCAGGGCTATGAGCCGGTTAAGTAATTCGTTTGTCAGTGCGAGTGCTGCCTCGGTTGCTACCAGCCACCATAAATGGTTACTGTTACCCGTATTTCCTATATCAATGAGGTGAATCACCTCGTCTACAATCAGCTTTCCTACCAACAACAAGCCCAGCGGCATTAAGGACTTGAGAATCCTCAGCGCCAAATTGGCAGCGGTCATTGCCGGATGGGTGTGCCAGATGAGTTTTAAAAAAGGGGGTAGATGTTTCAATGAACTCCAGCTTCGGGTGTCATCCTGCATCGGACGACGGTTTCCGCGGAGCAACGTGCGTAATTTCTTAATCATACGAGTGTTGCTTGGCAATTCGCATACCCGTAAGAAAACCGCGCCTCATTGTCAGTCTGTTGAATCGGATACAGTATATTTAGCTTTTTATTTTACTCGGTATTCGATAGCCGCTTACCGTTTAATGTTCAGCCTTGTTTTTCTGTATGAAGTACCTTTTTCTCGTTTCACTTTTTCTATTTACATTCTCATCTCAGGCACAATGTCCCGTCGGTGAGCGTTCTGTAAGTCTGATCGTTACCTCCGATACCTACGGATACGAAGGCTACTGGGAACTCACCCAATCGCCCAATCCGTGTGGTACACAAACCATCGCCTGGGGTGGAAATCCAACGGTTGGTTGTACCGCAGGTTCTCAAAATCAGGATCCATCTGGATACGGAAATAACCTCACGTTTACCGAAGGGCCTTGGTGTTTAACCGACTCAGCCTATTATACATTCCATTACCGCGATGACTGGGGCGATGGCGGTTTTCAATTCCGCGTCCTCATCGATGGGCTCATCGCACACGAATTCAGCGATCCCGGTTTGGGTACCGATTTTACATTTCAGGTCGTTCCGCCACCAGTAAATGATGTGGCGTGTTATACTTGGCTCAACTCTACACTTGTTCAAGGGCGCTATGTGCAACAAGAACCTGTTGGTTTGAAAGTCCTGTTATTCAATTACGGCGCCGCTACTGTTACCACTGCCGAAATCAGTTATACTGTCAACGGTGGCGCACCGGTAAGCGGTCTGGTAAGCGGTCTTTCTATTGCGCCATACTCCTCAGCCGCAGTGGTTCATCCAGTGGACTGGGTGCCGAATGCTGACGGACTTTATTCCATTGCGTTTTCCGTCGGTTCGGTTAATGGAATGCCCGATGAACAGCCGCTCAACAATACTGCTACTGCGGAGTATGAAGTAGGGCCGGGGCGACCCGATATGCTGGATGCATATTTGACTGGAACACCCACCTTTTCGGTTATCGCCTCAGCGGCCAATGCGGTTTCGCAACCCACAGATCTCGATTTTCATCCACAGCTTACTCAAAAGCAACTTTGGGTGATCAACAAAGGCACCGAAAATACCGGCGGAAGTACTGTCACGATCAACAATACTGGCGAGAGCAATCAAACCACCGAACTTCTTCAGGACGGAAATGCCTGGCACTTCATGTCCATACCAACAGGTATTGCGTTTAGTGATAATGGCAATTTTACAACATCACCGGGCGTTTTCGATGCCAACCACAGCGGGACTTCATCGGCCTTTACCGGGCCTACGTTGTGGTCGAGCGATCCTGCAATTTATGCACAGCCCAGCGGCGGAAACGGTTCACACATCGACATGCTGCATGAAAGTCCCAACAGTCAGGGTGTTTGCTGGGAAAAGGACAATGCATTCTGGTTGTTCGACGGATTCAATTCGGACATTGTGCGCTATGATTTTGTGAACGACCACAATGCCGGCAACAGTGACCATTCCGATGCCATCGTGCATCGATACAGCGATACGCCGGTTTTGCGTGATGCATCCGGAACGGTGAGTCATCTGGAATTGGATGATGCTAAAACCTGGTTGTATGTGGTGGATAATGGGCATCAACGCGTGTTCAGAATGAACATCACCACGGGCGTATTTTCAGCGGCATTGCCTGCCTACGGTCCACATGAGATCATGGCTGAATACCTGACCAAGACCGGCTATGTGTGGGAAAATGTGGTCAGCTCCGGTTTGCAAGATCCTGCGGGAATTGCCCTTTCCGGAAACCGCATGGTCATCACCGATCATCAGACAAACGAAATCATTTTGTACGACATCAGCAGTATGCCAGCCATCGAATTGCGCC
>CALQRR010000167.1 GCA_943333015.1 Chitinophaga pinensis
AGCGAACGGCCAATGTGATTGAGGAAAACATCTCGTATTTGGTGAGTTCCCGTTTACTTATTTTGAAACCCAATGAAGCCGCTCAGGGTAAGGGATATGGTTTCCTTCCTGAGATTGGCTGGAATTCAGGCATTGGAATCAATACCGGGTTTAAGATTTTGGGAGAAGACGGAACGCTGTCGGCCGATTTCTTTAACACCTGGTTTGAACGTCAGGTGGTGGTGGATGCAGACCAGTCGCCTCTTTATTTATTTATCTACAACCAAAACGGTCATTCACAAGCGATGAGTGCTCAGGTAGATTACAATCAAACATTGGGGAAACGATTTGACCTGCGTATTTCCTATAAATACACGGATGCACAAACACGGTACACGACCGGTACATTTCAACGGCCCTTTGTTTCACCCCATCGGGCATTGTTCAATTTGGCATACCATTCCCGGAAAAATAAATGGATGATCGACGGGACTGCCAATTACATCAGTAGTAAACGTTTACCGGATAGCCGCTCCAATCCTGTTGAATTTCAGGCGCTAAGCCATTCTCCTGATTATGTGAATGTACATGCTCAGATTACACGAAATCTTAAGCGCTGGGCTGTGTATATCGGCGTGGAAAATTTGCTCGACGTATATCAGCAGAATCAAATCATTTCGGCCTCTGATCCTCATTCTCCGTATTTCGATGCGTCCTATTCCTGGGGACCCAATTTTGGGCGAATGGTGTATGCTGGATTCAGATACCGGATTGCTGCCGAATGATGCAAGCATTCCTTTGGTGGAGACGATTCAAGTTGAATTTCTTAACTACAGGGAGGGAAATGTTTAGGGGGATATTCAATCATAAAATCGATATTCAATAAATTGGGTTTTGTTGGATTCGACATTCAATTATAAAATATTGATTTGGACCTATAGATTGTCTTCAGACAAATCAATTGGAAAATGGAGGAAAGTTATTTTTGCAGCAGCTTTCGTTACCACTCCATCTCAGATGAATTCACTTCCATTGTAAGGCAATAAAAACCAGAATCGTCGACTGAAATTGGTTCGTTTCGGTGCGTGCACAAAAGCAATGTTGTTCGTAAAGATCCTGTCTGAAACGGGTGGACGAAAATCTAGAACTCGAGTTCTCACGAGGATGCGTTTCCCTCTGGCGAAACCAGTGAGGGGAACTTTCAATAGACCGCAAATGCCATTTTACCTCCAAATCCTTTTGCATTGGAGCCATTCATGACCGCTGCCGAATAATTCAATCCCGGAATGCGTCGACTACGTTCGTAAATCCCAATCCCGATTTCTCGCCAAGTGGATGGAATAAGCAGTGATTCAAGAAATGGGCGATCGTTCCCGTTAAAGGTAGTTGGAAGGTGATTTTCGATCACAATACCAGTTCGGGGAATGAATAATCCGGCAGTCAGGACAGTCTCGTTGATGAGTCCAAGAGTTTTTAAAAATGCCCGAAGGTCAAGGTTCCTCAAACAAACGCATCTGTGGTTCATCGCCTTCGAGATCTATGATCACATTGGGCTTTGATTCAACATCCTCTGCGGAGGTTTCTATTTCGGTTACAGGCGCTTCTTCTTCCTCGTGCTCCGGCTCGGGCAAGGATTCTAGCGGTACAATTTTCTTCGGTTCGTTAGTCGACAGGCGCTTGCCTTTGGCTTTAAGACCTTTTACCGCAATGAATTCTTCCAGCAGTATTTCCTGTGCATTGCGTTCAAACTTGCCCATTTTTCCAAATTCCAACTGCACACGCGGGAACGTATCGGTGGATACAAATTCCAAACGGGAGTTCGGATGCTCGGAGATAAAGAGCGTCTTTTTGTCGGTGGTTTCGATCAGAAAACGTTTGACCATGTATTCCTTGCTTTCACCATCGTAATAAATGGCAGAAACTGGCTGACGTTGGTCGAAAAAGCCCAGTTGAATCAGATCTTCATCAAAGTGTGTACTTGGATCCGGTTCATACAATTTGTACATGCCGCTTTGCATGAGTGCCAATATCTTGTCACCAGCGGCAAAGGAACCAAGCAATTCGCCTCTTCCTTCGGCATTGAGCCGTTTTACCGAATCATCCCACCAGATTTGGCGCGCACTCAGCGTCGATTGTCCCTTTTCCTTGAGAATGATTTTCCGGATTGGGATTTTACTCATAATGTTTCCACCTGCAGCACGTCCTTTTATGGCCAGTGTTCCAAAGTCGAATTCAAAAACAGTCTTCTTTAGTTTCGGACGTGGCTTGAGGTAAATCTGCAATGTTTCACTTTCGCCGTTCGGGTTTGCACTGAGGTAAATCACCCGACTGCCTTTGGTGCCTTTGGTAAGATCGTATTCCTTATCACGAATAACACCGCTGATGGCAAAGCGTTTCACATAATACGGACCGGTTTTACCATCCTGATACACCAAATTGTAAATGGTGCGATCATCGTTTTTGCGGAATACATTGATGTGCATAATGTCTTTTCCAACAAATGCCTTATCGCTGATCTTGGCCACAATCATAATTCCATCGGCACGCATCACAACAATGTCATCAATGTCGGAGCAATCGCACACGAATTCATCTTTCTTAATGTTGTATCCGGCAAAGCCTTCTTCCCGGTTCACAAACAACTTTTCGTTGTTGATTACCACCTTGGAAGCCTCAATGGTATCAAACATCCGAATCTCAGTCTTCCGCTCACGTCCTGCTCCGTATTTCTTTTTCAGATTCTGGTACCAGGCAATGGCGTATTCGGTGAGATGTGCCAAATGGTGTTCACACGTGGTGATTTTTTCTTCAATCCCACGGATGTGTTCATCGGCTTTGAACGCATCAAATTTGGAAATACGCTTGATGCGGATCTCTGTCAATCGGACAATGTCATCGTACGTCACATCACGTCGCAGCTTCTTTCGAAACGGTTTGAGACCTTTGTCAATCGCATCTGTAACCGCTTCCCAGGTTTCGCACTCTTCAATGTCGCGGTAGATGCGTTCTTCGATGAATATCTTCTCGAGTGAACTGAATTGCCATTGTTCTTCAAGTTCGGCTTTTTCGATCTCGAGTTCCCGTTTGAGAAGGGCACGGGTATTTTCGACTGAAAGCGTCAGAATTTCCGACACCGCAACAAACCTCGGCTTATCGTTTTCGATGATTACCGCATTGGGAGAAACAGAAATCTCACACGAAGTCACCGCGTATAAAGCGTCGATGGTTTTATCCGGAGAAATTCCCGGTGGCAGGTGAATGAGAATCTCCACCTGATCGGAGGTATTGTCCTCGATCTTTTTGATTTTGATCTTCTCCTTGTCGTTGGCTGCCAATATAGAATCGATGAGCGATCCGGTAGTTGTTCCGAATGGCAGATCGGTAATGATCAGGGTGTTTTTATCGAGCTGACTGATTTTAGCGCGGATACGGACTTTCCCCCCACGGGCGCCATCGTTGTATTTGCTAAAATCGGCCATGCCGGCAGTGACGAAATCTGGAAAGAGTTCGAAAGGCTTGTTTTTCAGCACGGCAATACTTGCATCGAGAAGTTCGATGAAATTATGGGGCAGGATTTTACACGCTAACCCCACTGCAATTCCTTCTACGCCCTGAGCAAGCAGCAGCGGAAATTTTACCGGAAGGGTAGTAGGTTCTTTGTTCCGTCCATCATAACTCAGTTGCCAGCGGGTCGTCTTGGGATTGAACAAGATTTCGCTCGCCAGTTTGGATAAACGTGCTTCAATATATCGGGGAGCAGCGGCGGAGTCACCGGTGTAGATATTTCCCCAGTTTCCCTGACAATCGATGAGCAAGTCTTTTTGACCGAGCTGCACCAAGGCATCACCGATGGAAGCATCCCCGTGAGGGTGATACTTCATGGTATGGCCAATCACATTGGCAACCTTGTTGTACCGACCATCGTCCAGTTCCTTCATCGCATGAAGAATCCTGCGTTGAACTGGCTTCATTCCATCTTCCACATACGGAACAGCTCGCTCGAGAATTACATACGATGCGTAATCGAGAAACCAGTTTTCATACATGCCGGATACGTGCGTGATCCGTTCCTGTGATCCGCCATCATCGGGCGTTCCTGCAGTTGGTTCCAGCTCTTCGTTCAATTCTTCCGGTGTTTCGTCGGCCATGGGGGGCAAAAATAGAAAATGGATGGGCTTTTTGTCTGCACTGGAGCGCATGAGTTGTTAACAAAGACGGTGTTTTTTCAGATTGAAGGATACCTCTTGATCATTCGTACGCGTTCGAAACCCCGGACTGATTTTAGGGCTGCCAGTTTGATACTGATTTTTTAATACTTTGCGGTGTTAATCTGACACTATTAGACAATGACAGCACGCATGGAGAACAGACGACTTTCATTCCGGCAGATATGGAATATGAGTTTTGGTTTTTTAGGAATTCAGTTTGGATTTGCCTTACAGAATGGAAATGCCTCTTCGATTTTGCAGAATTTTGGTGCGCATGTGGAGGAATTATCTTGGTTTTGGCTGGTCGCACCGCTTACGGGAATGATCGTACAGCCGATTATCGGCCATTACAGCGACCGTACCTGGAACCGGTTGGGCCGCCGAAAACCATACTTTCTAGTAGGAACGCTTATTTGCTGTGTGGCACTCATTTTCTTGCCCAATTCAGGAGTGTTTTTTGTGGGAAAAATGGCCTTGTTTATTGGGGCGATGTTTCTGATGCTGATGGACGCGAGCATCAATGTTGCCATGGAACCGTTTCGGGCGCTGGTGGCCGATAATCTGCCCGACAATCAACGCACACTTGGATTTTCAATTCAAACGTTTCTCATTGGAGTTGGTGCTGTATTAGGTTCTTGGCTGCCTTGGATTCTTCATAATTGGTTTGATGTGTCAGCGTCGGCACCAGCGGGACAAGTTGCCGATAACGTGATCTACTCCTTTTATTTTGGGGCAGCCGTTTTCTTATTTGCCATTCTGGTAACGATATTCAGAACCAAGGAATACCCACCGGCAGAGTATGCGCAGATTCATGGAATAGCTGACGA
>CALQRR010000168.1 GCA_943333015.1 Chitinophaga pinensis
GAAGCCGCCCGGAGAATTGTCGGATTGAAAACGGATTTCTCATACTCGAAGCCAGAAAGGATTCGTTGAAAAACACTCAGTATATTCCTCTGTCGGATAACTGGCGGGAAAGTCGGGAGTATGCGGAATACACTTCTGCCAGTATGTACACCTTGGGTAAAAAACAGTTTTATTATGGGCGTATTGAAATACGGGCAAAGATTCCACAAGGAAAAGGCGTTTGGCCGGCATTGTGGATGATGGGCATCAATCACGATACGGTTGGAAATCCGGTCTGTGGCGAGATTGATATTATGGAATTTGTGGGCAAGGACAGCAGCCACGTCTATGGAACGGCTCATTTCAAACCACGAGAACGGAAGTTGAAATTCCTACACAAAAAACGTGATCATCAAGCCAGTGGTGGCAAGATAAAAACCGTTCCTTACCGGGATTTTCATATTTACGGCATCGACTGGACGAGTGAGCGGATTCAGTTTTTATACGACGGCAAAGTATACCATACCTTCAAGGTGAACAAAGCGGGCAAAGGCCCCGATAATCCGTTCCGGCAGCCGTATTACCTCTTGGTCAATTTTGCCCTGGGCGGCAACTGGGGTGGTGAAATTGATGCATCGATTTTTCCCCAGCAGATGCAGATTGATTACATCCGGGTGTATGAATAAGTAAACGGTGTGCTTCCGAAATTTTCGGATGTTTTGGAACCTGTTACTTCGAAATGTGTTTGATGAACAGCATTTTTTGGAAAAAGAGCCTATACGAATTCTGCTCAACAGGGAATTTGTTGAGAAATAGGGTGCTTAAAAAAGTGTATTAGGCTTTGGCCAGAAATTCGGTGCGGAGGACAATGCCCATTTTTTCGACACGGCAATCCACTTCCTCCGGATCATCGGTGAGTTTGATGTTTTTGACAACCGTGCCACGCTTGAGGGTGATAGACGAACCTTTTACTTTCAGGTCTTTGATGAGTTTCACAGAATCACCGTCTTTGAGGATGTTTCCGTTGCTGTCTTTGGTGATGATCTCTTCCATGCGTTCACGATTAAGGACAGCAAAGGTCGTATTTCTAAGCATACAGGCAAATGCAAATGAAGCGCTAATAACTATTTAAAATGGAACACTAGCGCAGGTTTTAAGAATTTCAAGACACTGTTGATGATTCAATCATCAGGCCTGTATTGACAGGCTAACCAATTAGTGGATATCAAATTGAATAGTAATCCTCACATATATCGTGTTCAAGCCATTTATATTTACACGATGAAAAGAAAGGATTTTCTAAAGTTTTCTACGGCATCCGCTTTTACAGCGGCCTTGGGTTTGGCAGATGTTAAAGCATCTGAAATGTTGAAGAATAACTCTTTTGGCGAAAGCGCCCTCTTGTGTACAACGTGTGGCACTAAATTCAAACTGAGTTTCAATTATTCAGAAAATTGCCCGGTTTGTAGTAATGATCGACAATATCTGCCAATCAAAGGTCAATCATGGACAAAGCCGGAAGATTTAAGTGCGAATTTTAGCAATGTATTTAAAAAGATAGACGAGCATCTCTATGAAATACGCACCGTTCCAAAGTTTGCGATCGGACAACGTGCATTTTTAATTCTTACTCCTCAAGGCAATATTTTATGGGATTGTATTTCCCTTTTAAATGATTCAACCATTGCCTTTATTCAATCTCTGGGTGGATTAAAGGCAATAGCGATTTCTCATCCGCATTATTATTCTTCCATGAACGAATGGGCCAGCGCTTTCAATTGCCCCATTTACATTCATGCGCAGGATCAGGAATTTGTATTTAATGCCAGTGATAAAATAATTTATTGGAGTGGTAAGTCAATTGGATTATTAAATGACATTCAAATGATGAATATCGGTGGTCACTTTCCCGGCAGTTCTATTTTGCATGTCCCTTTTTTATCCGACAAAGGCACTGTATTCTGTGGCGATACATTTTATATTTCTCCCAATAAAAAACATATTTCGGTGATGTATAGTTATCCTAATTTTATTCCTGTTTCTTTAATGGAAATTAAGCGGATTAATGCACAAATGAAAGAGGTTTATTTTGATACATTGATTGGTGCTTTTGATGGACAGTTAATCAATGAAAATGCAAAAGAGCTGCTGCATCAGTCATTCAATAAATACGTGTAAAGTTATTTTTGAGTGCGCGTGTTTAATTTTTAAATTAATTCTACACCTGCATTTTATTTATTTCAAGCTCATCAGGTTGAACGAAAGCGTAACATGATTCGATTAGTTTGTTAATCCGAATCGCGAATGTTTGATGGTTTGTTTGCAGAATGGCTTCAGTACATATGTTATTATCTGGAGCATGATTCAGAGAATGAAGTCTCAGGTTTTCTTAGATTTGCAGCTTTCGAAAACGATTATGAACTTAGTTGAAGAATTGCGCTGGAGAGGATTGCTCCACGATATTATGCCTGGAACCGAGGAGCTACTTGTAAAAGAGCAGGTGACTGCCTACATTGGTTTTGATCCAACGGCAGAATCCCTGCACATTGGTTCGTTGGTGCAAATTATTTTATTGATGCATTTACAGCGTCACGGACATTTGCCCATTGCACTGGTGGGCGGCGCCACCGGAATGATTGGTGATCCATCGTTTAAGGCGGAAGAGCGCAAAATGTTGAACGAGGAAACCTTGCAAAAAAATGTGGAAGGCATTGAAGCGCAACTGCGTCATTTTCTGGATTTTGATAAAGGAGCAACCTTGGTAAATAATTACGACTGGTTTAAAGATTTCAGTCTACTGGGGTTCATGCGCGAGGTTGGAAAGCACATTTCGGTGAATTATATGATGGCCAAAGATTCGGTGAAGAAGCGTCTTGAAACGGGCATTTCATTCACAGAGTTTAGCTATCAGCTCATTCAGGGCTATGACTTTTACTGGTTGTGGAAAAACATGAATGCCAAGCTGCAGGTGGGCGGTTCGGATCAGTGGGGAAACATTGTCACCGGAACCGAGCTGATTCGTCGAATAGGCGGTGGTGAGGCGTTTGCGTTGACGGTTCCACTGGTTACCAAATCCGACGGCACAAAATTCGGAAAAACGGAGCAGGGCAATGTTTGGCTCGATGCACGGATGACCAGTCCGTATGCATTTTATCAGTTTTGGCTCAACACTTCGGATGAAGATGCGGAGAAATACATCCGAATTTTTACATTTTTGAATCAGGAAGAAACGGACGTTTTGATTGCCCAGCACCGTGAAATGCCGCACATGCGTTCGTTGCAAAAGCGCTTGGGGCAAGAAGTCACCGTGCTTGTGCATGGCACGGAGGAATACGAGTCGGCCATTGGAGCAACCGAGATTTTATTTGGAAACGGAACGGCCGATCAACTGGCATCAATGGCGGAAAGTCTGCTGTTGCAGGTGTTTGAAGGAGTTCCACAATACACGGTATCGCGCGCTGAATTTGAAGCTGGAATTCCGGTGATTGAATTGTTGGCGACCTTTACACAGGTGATGCCCTCGAAAGGAGAAGCCCGTAAAATGATCCAGCAAAATGCTATTTCATTGAATAAAGAAAAGTTTGCCGATGCTGCCGGAATGGTCACGACACAGCATCTGATTAATGATAAATACCTATTGATTCAAAAAGGTAAAAAGAAATATTATCTGGTAATTGTTTCCTGAAATGCGCATTATCGATAGTATTCCACATCCCCAATTACGCATCAGTATTTTTAGTATGAATGACAAATACCTGGTGAAATTTGAAGCAGGACCGTATGAGCAGACCTATAAGTTTGGTCACGATGCTGTTGAAGGTCTCGTCGATCTGAAATCCCGTGTGGACGATGCATTTCTGGAAAAAGTAGCCGCCGTTTTTCGCGAGATGCATGGATTGAATGCGTGGAAATAAATAAAAATAATTACGAATTACGAATTACGAATTACGAATTACGAATTTGAGGATGTAGTTATTATTTTCCATTTGTGATTTTTCATTCGTAATTGAAAATTGATAATTTTTAACCATGAAACGCATCATTGTCTTTGGGCCCGGACCGCAGTTTAAAGGCGGGATTTCTAATTTCACGGTTTCCTTGGCGAAAGCGTTGGAACAAGAAGGCGCACAGGTCGATTTAGTTTCCTGGACGCAACAATATCCTGCCATTATTCCACGCGATTTTTTAGATCGATCGAGTAAGTCGGATTTGTTGGAAGGAACGCAGATCAAGGTGAGTTACCGCTGCAATTACAACAATCCACTTTCCTGGAAAGCCACTGCTGCCTATATCGCATCATGCCGGCCCGACAAAGTCATTTTTCAATGGGCCATTGCCATACAAGGTTTGCCTTTGGGGTGGATTGCACGCAAAGTGAAAGCCCTTTCTCCCGACACTGAAATTTTGTTTGATGTGCACAATGTGGTGCAAAAAGAAACCGGCGCGCTCGATAAAAAACTCACCCGCTATGCCTTGAAAAGTGCGGATGCGTATATCATGCACGGTCAAATTACTCTGGATGAATTCAACTCGTTTTTACCCGAGTTGGACGTGGCCATCAGCACGGATGGAAAACGCGCGACGGGGAAACGCACCGTGTTGAAATTATACCATCCGGTGTACGATATTTTCAAGCCTGATGGCCGTTTGGATCCCGAAACCATCAAACAAAAAATGGGACTGGGTAAAACGGTGTTTTTGTTTTTTGGATTTATACGCAAATACAAAGGGTTGCATTATGCCATCGAATCGTTTGCCCTAATTGCTAAACAACATCCGGATGCGAGTTTGTTGATTGTGGGCGAATCGTTTTGGGATACGGTGGATAAAACTAATGGAATTGTCAAATTAAAAACAGCCATTTTCCGTTTACTGAAATCCATTTTTATTGGAACGAAAGATCAGGAACGCGATTACCGGCCCTTGGAATTGATTCAGCAGCTCGGCATCGAGCAACAGGTGGTGGTGGTGAATAGGTTTGTCCCGAATGAGGAGGTGAACCGGTATTTTCAGA